>NZ_VKDB01000021.1 GCF_007280555.1 Deinococcus detaillensis
GGCTGCATTCCACCTTGGGTTATGTCTGTCCCTGGGCTAAGCTGGTTGAGACGGCAAAGGCTCGCAACGCCGCTTGAAGGATTTCCTGGAGCATTACCATCCCACCTTCAGCAGGAGGTCCGCCTGCTCAGGTGTCTCGATGCCCTCCGCGACTGTCGGAAGTCCAAGGGCGCTGACGAGCGTCACGATCCCGCGCACCACCTCCAGCGCCCTCTTCCCAGCAGGCGTGTCCTCGCCGATCGGCGCAGTAAAGCTCCGATCGATCTTCACCACCTGCACCGGCAGATTCGTCAACGCCGCCAGGCTGCTGTAGCCGTTCCCGAAGTCGTCGAGGGCTGTTTGCACCCCCAGCGCGTTGATCTCCTTTAAGACGGCGGCGAAGCGTGGTTCCAGCATGCTGCTCTCCGTGAGTTCCAGCAGGACTCGCTGGGGCTCGACGCCGCTCTCCATCAGAATCCACCGCAGGTGCTCCGTGAAATCCAGCTGCCGGATTTCCAAAGCACTGACATTCACCGAGACCTTCTGGAGCCGCCCTGTTTTTGCAGCATTGACCGCCTGCCGAAGTACCCAGCGGCCGATCGGCACGATCAGCCCAGAGGTCTCAGCCAGCGGGATGAAATCCCGCGGGCTGACGATTCCGGAAGGCCTGATCCAGCGCAGAAGCGCCTCGTGCGCCACCACAGCCTGACTCCCGGCCTGCACGATCGGCTGGAAGTACAGCTGCAACTCATCTTGTTCGAGTGCCCGGTGCAGCGCGGTCAGGCGCTCCACCTGAAGGGTGGTCCGCTGATCTTCTTGCCGCTGAAAGGCCGCGTGGCCTCCCCCAGCCCGCTTGACCCGGTACATGGCCGCGTCCGCATGGCCCAGCAGGGCGTCCAGTTCCTTTGCGTCGTCCGGATACACACTCAAGCCCAGACTCCAGTGGACGAACACCTCCTGATCTCCAAGCAGGAACGGAACCGCGAAACTGTCTTCCAGGCGCTTGGTCACCAGGGCGATGTCCGCGACCGAGCGAACATCGGCGAGCAGCAGCACGAACTCGTCTCCGCTCATCCGGGCCACCACGTCGCTGGTCGCCGTGGCTTCTTTGAGTCGGCGCGCGATGTCTTTGAGGAGACGGTCCCCTTCAGCATGCCCGAAGGTATCGTTGATCAGCTTGAAGCGGTCGAGGTCCAGAAGGCCCACCACCACTTTCTCCCCGGAGACGTCGGCGCGCCGGCAGGCTTCAGTGAGTTGCTGGCGGAACTGCACCCGGTTCGGGAGACCCGTGAGCGCGTCGTTCATCGCCACGTGGCTCAGCTCATGCAGGGCCTGGCGCAACTTCAGCTCGGCCATCGCCATCTGTGCGAAGGACGCGAGGATCTCCTGTTCTTTCTCGCCGAACTCCCGAGGTTCCGTTCCGATGACGCAGAAGGTGCCGAGCTTGTGCCCATCAGGCGTGATCAGGGGCGCACCCGCGTAAGACCGGATATGTGGCTCGCCCAGCACGTTGGGATACGTGCGAAATTGCTCGTGCTGGGTGGCGTCGGGGACGACCATCACGCCATCCTGGGCAATGGCGACTGAACAGAACGACTCGCTACGCGGCCCCTCAAACGTTGGAAAGCCGTAATTGGCCTTGAACCACTGCCGGTCCTCGTCAACGAAACTGACCAGCGCCATGGGCATGTCAAAGACGCGGACGGCCAGCTCCACCAGATGGTCGAACTGCGGCTCCGGGGGCGTGTCGAGGACGGCAAAGCGGTGGAGAGCGGCCAGCCGTGACTGTTCAGCAGTGGAAAGGGCGACCTCCGTGGAGCCGGTGGGATCTGTACCACGGGTGGGAATCATAAGGCACCCTATTGGATATTGCTTTGTATTTTTCTTACATTTAAACGGACTCATCCAGATTCGATTTGAGCATGCAGTTGGTCTTTGTCGTCGATAATCTCGCAAGATCAATTCAGTTGAAAAGGCTTAGTCAGCCTCGTTCCTGCTTGTGACTCGGATTCTTTTCTCAAAACCCGGCATCCCACTTCATTGACAAAGCTTCAAACATGGCGTACTTGAAGAGGCGAAACATTTGTCTCCTCTCTCTCCATAGTCGTAAAGCGAGGCCGTCAGAAAGTCGCACTGGGAGCACGTCACCCCCGCCCCATCCTCGAGGCAGACCCTTCGTTCCTTGAGGCTGTGAATCTTCTGTCATGGCTTGAGGACTACCCTGTCGTATGCTTCCCCTCTTCCCGCACGCCAGCGTGCACCCGTTCGACCGGGTGGAAGACGTCATCTTCACCCTCGACGCCCATGAGCGCTTGACCTTCGTGAACGCCTTCGCCCTGAACGCCTGGGGAAAAGAATCTCACGAATTGCTCGGGCGGATCTACCAGGACGCCCTCCCGACGAAAGCCCAGCCTGAAGTCATGGCCGCTTTCAGGCATGTTCTGTCCACTCAACAGCGTACCGAACTGGAAGTGTTCGGTGATCGCCACCAGGGATGGATCGGCCTGATCATCTACCCGGATCAGGGCGGTCTGACCGTGCATGTCCGGCCACTTCCCAGAAGCACCGGAAGTAACACTCATACCGACTTCGACGCGCTGACTGGCTGCCTCACGCGCAGCGCTTTCGCACAGGCGCAGCGCACCTTGACCTTTCCCCACGTCCTGGCCATCCTCGACCTGAATCTGCTGAAAAGCGTCAACACCCTGCGCGGACACAGCGGCGGAGACGCTCACATCCGTACCGTCGCACACGCATTAAGGGAAGCGTTGCCTGCGGGGGCCTTGATCTGCCGATGGGGCGGAGACGAGTTCGTGATCCTCACGCCTGGCCATGACCAGGCAGCGCTCCAGAAGCTGCTGGATGAGACGAACAGTGCGTTGCCGGGTCCGATGCCGAACATCCTGGCGTTCACCATCGGCATAGCCCTTTGGGAAGCCGAGACGGTTTATGAGCGTGCGTTCGCTATCGCTGACGAACACATGCAACTCCGGAAAGAGCGGCTCAAGGAAGTCACCCCAGGCCAGCGCGAAGCCGACTCCTTCGTGACGTTCTCTCAGGAACTCGAGGCCATTCATGACCCTGGCGACCTGATTCAGCACGCCCTGAACCGACTGCTGAGCGTGCTCAACTTCGATCAGGCCGCCTACGCCATTATCGATGGCAACGAAGCCTTCTTCTCCCAGCAGGCCCTCAGCGAGGGCGTTCCGGCTCCACAACCGGCCCTAAATGTCCGGGTGCCCCTCACCGAGGCTGGCCTGATCGACACGGCCCAGCGCACACGGACGACGGCGTGGAGCACCGACTACCCGAGCACCTCGGACAACATGGCGATTATGGTGGTACAAGGCGTCAAGAGTGCCGTCGTCACGCCTGTCTTCAGTCATGGACAGGTCGCTGCTGTCATCGTCCTGCGTGCCGTGAACCGCTGGCAGACCATCACGCCGCAGATGCGCAAGATCATGGAACTCACCGCGCTGCGCCTGGAGCACGCTCTCGAACTCCGCCGCGCGGTCGGTGAAGTCCGCTCGACCCTGGAGGCGGGCATGCTGACGCTCGGCATCGTCCTCGAAGCCAGGGATTTCGAGACCAGTGGCCACACCCACCGCGCCGCCATCATGGCGGCGCAGCTCGGCGAGCAGCTCGACCTGAACACCACCGACCTCCACCACCTGCGACAAGGAGCCTACCTGCACGACCTCGGGAAACTCTGCGTCCCAGATCAGATCCTGAGGAAACCCGGCAAGCTCACGCCGGAAGAATGGACGACCATGCAGAGCCACGTTGTCCAGGGACACGACCTGGCCGCCCGGATCGCCGGACTCTCTGCGGAAACGTTGGGTGTCATCCGCTCTCACCATGAGCGTTGGGACGGCAGCGGTTACCCGGATGGTCTTGCTGGAACAGCCATTCCCCTGAATGCGCGGATTTTCGCGGTGTGCGACGTGTACGACGCTTTGATCAGCCAACGGCCATACAAGGCGGCTTGGAGTCACGAGGCCGCCATCTTGGAGATCGAACGGCAGTCGGGTCACCACTTTGATCCGGACGTTGTCCGTGCGTTTCTGGGCTTGATGGGACGAGCCGTGAACTTTCAGATTGAGCCGACTGGCAGTCAGGAATCAGGGCATCCCTGAGCCGTACCGTGGTGTTCCGCACTGACTCAAAGGCCAGTGCGGGAGCAGCCTGAAGTGACTGAAGGATAACCTGAGCACCGCTTTCCTCCACCCTTAAAGAGGAAGATCTCGTCAGTGCGACAAGATAGTGTGACTCTTGGTCGCCCGCATTGGTGAAACGAGAGCCCGATCGATAATGTGAGTCCGCTCAGGATTTAGAGTCCAGTCGTCTTAAGTGAATAGGCCACGCAATCATAAAGCGGATGGTCGTGGACTCAGGAAAATGATGCGCTGTAACGGTAGATGGAAAGCCAGACGAACGTTTCCGAATTGCCCTGTCTGCGGCTGCGCGACAGACTTCGGCGCACCAAATACGACGCCCTTGTACGTGGCCAAGCGGTCTGTATGACAAGCCGTATCCAGACGCAGTGCCAGCAAACCCTCCCACAACCTCGACCATATTCGCACTTCCTCAGGGCGTCCAGAAGAACACGCGCTACGCCCTGAGGGAGGCTTGGTGCTCCTGCTTCTGGAGGTACATCCGTTGATCGCTGAGACGCAGAAGACCCTTGGCCTCGTTACGGTCGTCTGGGAACGTGGCGATCCCAGCACTGACATCGGCCTGGCCGAACCCACTACTTCTGAGTCGCTCTAACGCGGCCTCGACGCGGGCCAGCGAGCCACTGACCGCCGTGCCTGCCGGAGCTGGATGTTTCACGAGCACCATGAACTCGTCACCGCCGACTCGGAACAGGGCGTCCTCGCCACGGAAGGCGAGCCGCAGTGACGTGGCGAACCCGGTCAGCAGCGCGTCACCCCGGTCATGCCCCTCATGGTCGTTCACTGCCTTGAGCCCGTCGAGGTCAAGCGAGATCAGGCTCAACCCCGAATTGGTTTTGCGGGCCTCCGCTAGGCCCAGGAGCAGGGCAGCCTCCAAAGCGCGCCGGTTGCCGAGTCGGGTGAGCGGATCGGTCAGGGCGTCTTCACGCAGGCTCTGCATGGATTGCTGACGCTCATGCGACAACTGGACACTGTGTGCCACCGTCAGGAAGAGGTTCCGGTCATTTTCCGACCATGGCATGGCATTCCCGACCCGGGCAATGATCAGCGCCAGACCCCTGGCCGGATCGCCCACTGTCAGCGGAACGAACGCCAGCGCCCGGACACCTTCGTTCACCAATACCTCGGTGGATAGGGGCCTGTCGTGATCGCGGCCGATAAACAGCACCTCGTTTTGCTGAAGACTTCGCCAGACCAGGCTCTGCGACCTGGGGAGTCCCTGTTCCAAGAGGTGAACGAGTTTCCCAGACACCGCAGCGCTTCTGAACTGCACCTGATGGCTCACGAACTCACCCTCCACCTGGGCCAGGACAGCGAGGTCAAGCTGCGCCGGACCAGCCATGCTCTCGGCGGCCCGCCGGGCCGTCTCGTACAGACTTATCGGCGCTGCGGTAAGCCGGGTCACCTCGATGAGGGCCTTCAAGAAACCCACGGCCTGGTCGAGTTCCAGAAAGTTCTGGGACCGCTGGAGGGCGTGGCCCAGCGTTCCGGCTGTAGCGTCCAGAAGCGTCCGTTCCCTGGACGTCCAGGGTCTCGCCACACCAAAGCGGAACGCGCTCAGAATCCCGACCTCTCCGGCCAGCCGCCCAAACGGTAGATGCGCCACGGCGCTCAGGCCCGCCTGCACCATGAACGGCAACGCCATCAGGCTGCATGGATAGTCATCGACGAACAGTGGCTTTCCCGATTCGATGCGTTCCCAGAAGACGCCGCCCTCGGCACGCTCAAAGCGCTGGTGGCGCAACACCTCGAACTGGAGCGGACCGTCGCCTTGCAAAACCACCACCTGGACGCCCCGGAGAACCGTTCCGAAGCTGATACAGATCTGGTCGGCCTGGGTAAGCTGCTGAAGGCGTCCGGCCACATGCTCACCGATGACGCGCGAGTCTCCGACGATACCGAGTTCGGCAGTGAGGTTGGCCAGGTACTCCGCGTCATCCGCGCGTTCCTCTGCTGCCCGCAGCTGCGCCCTAATCTGAATCAGCTCTTGGGCCTTACCAGAGGAGGCCTTGCCCGAAGGCCGGCGGGGGCTCACGGTGCACTCTGATGCAGCATCTGCATGAAGATCATCACCACTGCCGGATCGAAGTGGGTGCCTGCACCGTTTTGGATGTGCTCGAGGGCTCGCTTCCTGGTCCAAGCCTTTCGGTAGGGGCGGTTGCTGGTCAGGGCGTCGTAGACGTCCACCACCGCGAATGCCCTGGCCGCCCTGGGGATGGCCTCCCCTTTCAAGCCCAGCGGGTAGCCGCTGCCGTCCCACTTCTCGTGGTGATACTGCGGGATGTCCAGTGCCGGGCGCAGATATTCAATCGGCGAGAGCAGGTCCACCGCGTACCCAGGATGCTTTCTCATCATGACCCACTCGTCTTCGGTGAGCTTGCCGGGCTTGAGCAGCACCGCGTCGGGAACGCCCATCTTGCCGATGTCGTGAAGCAAAGCGCCCCGGCGCACGTCCACGAGTTTCTCGGGTGGAACGCTCAAATGCTGACACAGCGCCACGGTCATCTCGGTCACCCGCCTGGAATGCCCCTCGGTCTCGTGATCGCGCAGGTCCAGCGCCCGCGCCCAGCCTTCGATGGTCTCGTCGTAGGCCAGCCGCAGCTCCAAGTTCTTGCGCTCCAGTTCCGTGAAGAGCCAGCTGCTGTCCACAGCAATGGCCGCTTGATTGTCGAGGATTCCGAAGGTTTCCAGCCAGGTAGCCGACGGATCGAAGGGTTTGCGGTGCAGCACCTCGATGACGCCCAAGACCTTGCCTTTGGCGATGATCGGCGCGCCGTAGTAGGCCATGATCCGCTCCTTTTGAAGCATGGCCCACCAGGTCGGCGAGAGGGTGACGGTGCGGAGATCGGGGATGAGCATCGGCTGCCGGTCCACCGCGACCTGACCGCCCAGACCTTCGCCGAGCTGCAACGTCAGGTCGTGGAGTGCAGTGGTAAAGCCCCTGGCCGCCGCATATTCAAGCGTGAGGGTGTGCTGATCGAGCAGCAGAACCGTCACCGCGTCGGCGTTCAGCCGCTGCATGATGTTGTCCAGGATGAGGCCGAGCGTGACGTCGAGACCCGCGCTGGCGGCAATGGAGCGGTCGATCTCCTGCAAGCCGGTGACGTGACGCAGTTGATCCCTGAGATTTTCATTGAGGGTCTGAACCTCGTGCTCGGCCTCGCGCAGGGAAGTGATATCGCGGGTGATCTTCGAGAAGCCGACCACCTGAGCAGCCGCGTTCAGGACGGGCGAGATGGTCACCACGACCTGGATCTGCTTCCCACTCTTGGTGATCCGCCAGGCTTCAAACGGTGGATCCCGCTCGCCACGCCTGGCCCGTTCGATCAGCTTCATTTCCAGGATCTGAAACTCGGCGGGGATCAAGAAGGTGATCGGCTGACCGATTACCTCGGCTGCTGTGTAGCCGTAGAGTTCCTCGGCACCGGGATTCCAGGAGCGGACGATGCCGTCAAGAGACAACCCGATGATGGCATTGTGACTGGCGTGCACGATGGCCACCAGGAACGCCTGATCTTCCTCGGCAGACTGGCGCTGGGTGATGTCGCGGGCCACACCGTACAGCAATCTCTCGTCCGGCACCACCACCGCCGACCATTCCAGCCAGACCACGCTGCCATCTTTATGGAGGTAGCGGTTTTGGAAGGTCGTCGTGGCCTGACCTGAACTGATGTGCTGGCCCTCAACGCTGGTCATGGCAGCGTCGTCGGGATGAACGAAATCGAAGGCGGAGCGGCCAAGCATCTCCTCAGGCGCATATCCCAGGATACGACTGGAAGCGGCGCTCACCCTGACGAATATGAGGTGGTCGTCTGCCCCAACGGTGACGATCATATCGAGGGATAAGTCGAGGGTGCGCTGCAACTCTGTTACGGTGTTGCGCAAACGCGCCTCGCTGGCTTCAAGACGGTGCTGGGCCCGCTTCTCCTCGGTGACGTCGCGCATGAAACAGATGGTGCAGGTTTCTCCGGCCACCTCTGTCGGCACGATGGTCAGGACGCCGTGTACGGCCTCTCCAGCCTTGTTATAAAAAAGGATTTCCCGGCTCTGTATTGGCTGGGGCGGGTCCAAGGTGTCCCAGGTTTCGTCACGGTCTGCTGGATCAACCAGGGAAATGAGGTTCTGCGATTGATTGCCGATGATGTCTTCCCTTCGGTAGCCGATCTGACGCAAAAACTCCTCATTGACGTCAACAAAAGTCCCGTCCTTGCTCCGGATGATGAAGATGGAGATGGGACTGGTCTGGAAGACTTTGGCAAAGCGCTCTTCGCTGACCTGAAGCTCACGCTGCGCTTCTCGGCTCTCGGTGACGTCGCGCAGAAACATCGACATCCCGTCGTCACCCGGATAGGCCGTCAGCTCGATCCACCGTCCGAACGCTGGCAGATAACTGACTGCGCTCTGGGTGGTGCCCGTCTCCACCGCTTGCAAGACAGCCAAGCTGAGCGCAGCGTCTCTATGTTCGGAAAAGGCGGCAAAAGGGTCAAGACCGGCAAAGTCCTCGGGTTGTCGACCGGCGATCCTCGCGGCGGCTTTATTGATGTAAATCAACTTCCAATCCTTATCAAAGGACAGGAAGCCGTCGGTCATGCGGTTCAGAGTGGCGCTCAGTTGCTCACGGGCCTGCGCTTCGCCCCGCAGCGCTTCCTCAAGCGAGGTGACGTCGTTCTGAAAGCCCACGAAGTGCGTGAGGATGCCCGCCACGTCCCGGAGAGGACTGAGGGTCAGCTCGTTATAGAACAGCGTGCCGTCTTTGCGGTAGTTGCGCAGTACCGTGGTGGTGCTCTGACCTTGCGCCAGGGCGTCCCGGATCTCACGCCGGGCGTCCTGATCACGGTCTTGGCCCTGCATGAAGCGGCAGTTACGCCCGATGATCTCGGCTGCTCGGTAGCCGCTCAGCTGCTCGAAAGCCGGGTTGACGTACACGATGGGCATGTCCAGCTGCTGGGCGTCGGTGATGATAAAAGGATTGACGTTGGCCGTCAGGGCTTGGCTCAGGAGGTTGAGGTCAGGGATTGACGCAGAGTGGTGATCCATAGGTCCTCCGGACTGCTGGGTTGACCTACACAAACGGACCAGTGATCCAAAAGTTGCTCAACTCGCTTGAGAAAACACCCGTTTCTGCAACATCCCTACCAGTATGCTCTAGTATCCTCCATTACATTGTTCAAACCTGCTGCCACATCTTTTTCAAAGGCGACACCTTTATGCGTAGAGGTACTCCACATGCTTATCGGCTACGCCCGCGTCAGCAAGCAACTCGGTCAAGACCCCGACGCTGGGACCGTCCGGAGCCGCCCTGATTGACACCCTGCGCTCAGGAGACATGCTGGTGGTCTGGAAACTGGACATACTCAGCCGCAGCCTCAAGGATCTGCTGGACCGTCTGAAGACGCTGGAGGTCGGCCCGAGCAGATCGGCACCGACACCACCAGCCCAGCCGGGCAGATGCTGCTGCAGATGATCGGAGCCTTTGCCGAGTCCGCGCGCGAGATGACCCGTGAGGGGCTAGCCGCCGCCCGCGTCGAGTGCCGCATCGGCGGACGCAAGTTGGTCAGATTTCGCCACCAAGAGTTGGGCGTCCTGTGAACTCAAATGAGTTCACAGATGGGCGTTTGAGGGTCTTTATACCCAAGATGAAGTTGCCGAATCCCGTGATTTCGTCGGTTTGCAGCCCCATTTCGCTGCATCAAACGCCGGATTGCCCTTCAAATTGACCACTCGAGCGTGAAATTCAGTCGAATGGTCAAAATCTGGCACGGACAGACTTCGCAAGCATGTGCAGTGGACTGGTCGGCTGGTGATGACATTCGCGCGGGCACTGACCATTCGATTGGGCTTCAAGCGTCCTCCGACACAGATGGACGATGACCGTGGTAGACAGCCTCTTTCCCGTCCTGCAAGTCGCTTCAGGTGTCGTTCATGGGTCGTTCAGGGGCTCCCACGCATACTTCCCCCATCAAACGAGCACGCCCCAGACGGACTGCGGCACTACCACCTCCGACTTCTCGCACCTAAGGAGACCCACCATCCGCAACCTGATTTCCCTGACTGCCCTAACCGCCCTCAGCCTCTTGAGCGCCAGCCACGCTCAGGGTGTTCGGAGCGCCCTTCCTTCCCGCATCAACACGGCCACCGTGCAGCAAGCCCCCATCCGGCTGGTGCTCGCGGGCGAAGGCCGTTCCACTCCCACCGCTCTGGAGCCGGTGATCACCGAGCCACTCGATACCGTCGTCCATCCGCAGACTCCAAACACGTACCGCCGCTGGTTCGTGGTCGGCGTCGCTCCACTGAACAACCACTGGCATTTGACCACCACGTTCAGATACTGGGATGGACAAAACTGGGTGCTCCACTGCCGTGATGACTACCAGATGGCGCAACCTGTAAAGCTGCAGATGCAGCTTCAGGTCCAAGACCTTCTCGAACTGCCCTGATCTGCACAGTTTCACCGCTCACTGGCGCAGTCACCACCGCCGCGCCCAGCGTGTCGGCCAGTCTCACCCAAACATGTAGGGCAGCACGCTCACCTCGCAATGGGTGGGCGTTTTTCTGTAGAAACATACATGGACACACTGATCTCAGAGGCCGTCAATGTCAGTTTAGGTTCTCTGGCCCTCAAAGATTGACGAGAACAGGCCCAGAAAGCGCCGTCGACATCGGGTTTTCGAGCTTCCAGCCTGACGTCCAGTTGAGTTATACCTCAGGTTGACAGAGCTCCTCGAACCGGCAAGGCAGGTTTGTGTAGTTTCCTGCTCAAGCGCCCGAGAAAATCCGTTGGCGAACATCTGTCGTCCAGGATGAATTGGCGGAAGAGGTGTGCCGCAACCTGTTGAGCACCGCGCATGCCTTGAAGTGCAAACGCTTCACGGGGACTCTGAGCGTTCGTGGCTATGCAGCGCTTCGCGTGATCAGATGCTCCGTGTTTCCAGGACCCAGAAGGATGAGTTGGTCTGATGCAGTTGGGGCTCCCCAAACCCGGAGTTGTTAAACAGGGCGATGAACTCCCCTCGGGTGCGTTCCCAACCGTGCAGGTTGACCATCATGGTGATGTCCGTCAGGTAGGTCATCGGACTTGGCGGGCCTGACTCACCCATGACCTGATCAATGACCAGCAACCGCTTCTGCGGGCCCATTGCGGCCCGGATGTTCGCCAGGATCGACAGGCAATGCTCATCGTCCCAGTCGTGCAGGATCTGCGACAGGAGGTACACGTCCCCGCCCGGCGGGACACTTTCGAAGAAGCTCCCGGCCTGAACTTCTACCCGTTTGGCCAACTCGCCGAGGACCCGCCCAGCTCCGGCCACCACGGCCTCCTGATCAAACAGCAGGCCGCGCATCCCAGGGTTCCGTTCGAGGAGCGCGGCCAGCAGCGCTCCGGTCCCCCCACCGACATCGACGACCAGACTTGCACCCGTAAGATCACAGGCAGCCGCGACCGCAGCTGGCCGATCACCCGTTCCGTTCTGCATCAGCACATTAAACAGCTCCGCCTCGTCGGGATGGAGCTTCAGGTAGTCGAACACTGGCATGTGGTAAACGGCCTCGAAGGCGCAGTCGCCTGTTCGGACGGCATGCTCCAGGTTGGCCCATCCACCTGTCACGTGCGGGGCAGCCCAGTAGCGGGCCGCGTGATACAGCGTCGGCACCGCGTTTTTCCTCAGGGTGTCCGAGCGGACAGACTGACCGATGCGGTCATCAGCGTCGATCTCGAAAATCCCGAATGCTGCCAGCGCCCGGCACAGGCGAAGCAGCATTTGTGGGTCCGCACCGACCTTCAGTGCGAGGGGAGCGGCAAATTCTGGGCCGTCCGTCAGCTGGTCTGGCAGCCCCAGGGCCACAGCGACCTGGATCATCCTGGAGAGCTGGAAGCCCCGGATCAGCTGATCCATCTCAGCGAAAGCGGCACTGGGGGACGTCGGTGTCGACATGAGTGCTCCTGTCCCCGAACCGGGGCGTGAACGTCAACGCTTGGACGTGGCTCTTGAGCGTCATAAGGCCGTCAATATAAACGGATTCACGAGAGTGGCGGCTGAGGCGCGTTATCTGCAGTAGATGCTGGTGGCCTGGTTGCGAAAAATGCTGTTCTGGAAAGCCATCATCTGAATTCGCCAACAGTATCCAGCCGTGTCTTGTCTCCTGATTGGGCACAATCCCAGCGTGACGTAGATGTTCATCTGGAATAGAGCTCAAATGACACCTCATTGCGTGGGAACCGAAATTTCATATCTGCTCCCCAGGCGATGTCCATGGATCGGATTCGTCTGGACTGAGCCATACTCCTGCTTCCATGAAAGAGCGTTCTGGTCCAGCTGGCGAAAACGTCGCAAGGAGGCGTGCGGGTTGCGGTCCGTTGGTGATGCTATGGGGCGTCTGCCTGGGAATATGAACGAAGTCGCCAGCCTTCACCTCGAAGGTACGTGGGCCTACCTGGTAGGTAAGCTGGCCACTCAGCACATAAAACTGTTCTTCCTCAGCTTCGTGCTGGTGCAGACCTGGACCTCCGCCGGGTGAAACAAGCACTTCCATGGTGGTGTAGCTGCCGCCTGATTCCTCGCCGGTCACCAAAACCGTAAAGAGGTCTCCAGCGAACCGGAAAGAGCGCCGGGTACGCGCCGGAATATGAAGAATGACGTTGGATGGATCTTCTCGACCTTTGAGCATAAACATGCTCCTTTACATCCCAGTGGATGCGCCAGCCCTCGAGTACCACAGTTGTTCATCGGTTTGTTGGTGTAGAGCAAGCATAATCCAGTCACACCGCTGATGGGAGGGAATGAGGTTTCATAGCTGCTCTCCAGGCGATGTCCATGGGTCGGCCTCGTCTGGACTGAGCCATACCCCTGCTTCCATGAAAGAGCATTCCGGTCCAGCTGGCGAAAACGTAGCGAGGAGGCGTGCAGGTTGCGGTCCGTTGATGAAGCCATGTGGCGTCTGCCTGGGAATATGAATGAAGTCGCCAGCCTTCACATTGAAGGTGTGTTGGCCTACCTGATAGGTGAGTTGCCCACTTAGCACATAAAACTGCTCCTCTTCGGCTTCGTGCTGGTGAAGGTCTGGACCTACGCCAGGTGGAACAAACAGTTCCATGGTGGTATAGCTGCCGCCCGATTCCTCACCGGTCACCAAGATCGTGAAGACTCCCCCACCGAACCAGAAAGAGCGCCTTGTACGAGCTGGGACATGAAGAATGACATTGGATGGATCTTCTCGCCCTCCGAGCATAAACGTGCTCCTCTACATCCAATAGATGTGCCAGCCTTCCAGTACTCCAATCGATCATCAGTGTGCCTGCGGACCGCAGGCCTACATCACCTACACGTCAGGTTATTGAGCGCTCTCGCCGGCTGCGCGGGAAGTTTTGTTCTGGGTCCAGCCTGACTTCTGGACGAGCAAGACCGAGCGGCGCAGCCACTACCCACGTGGTGGGCAGGAACCGCCACCCGGACACTCCCCGCGTCACTGGCGTCGATCACACCAGAAGATCACTGTTGACACTGGCGACCTGACCGGCTACAGAGGCAACAGGTGAGGCGTCAACTGCACATCTTCAAGCAGCGTAATACCTTGATCACGACAGATGGCCAGAAACTCGGCCATCTCCGGGCCACCGTGCCCAACATCCGTCCAGTGTCCGTCGATGAAGCAGCTGACGTGGCCATCGATCACATGAACTAGCTCGTCTTCCTTTGAGTGGACACCTGGAGGTGTGCCGAAATCTGGAGGTACTGGTACCCAAACGACCGTGAGGGCTCCAACCGTCTGCTTACCCGTGAGCATGGCGGAGATGATCCCTACAGCCTCGAGGTCAAGATCGTTGCCTGCGCCAGCTTGAACGATGACAGCTCGGGATGAGGACGCAGTGGACATACAAGGCCTCCAGACTCACACGCGTGCACGATGGGCCGAACAACACGAACGACTTTGAGGTGATCTTTAGCCGCTGCTCTAGGAATGCTCCTGCCACTCCTGCATGGAACGGTGGATGAATGAGAGTGCCTGCAGTGAAAATGCGTCGGTGACGGCCGCTGCCGCCTCGCTCTTGAAGATCAGCTGTTGCTGATGCTTCAAAGTAAGGGCCAGGGACCCTATCCCGCATCGACAATCCTCAGTAGTCAGCGCACTTATCAGGACTATGTAGTTCGGTTCGTTTCCTGTTGAATGGCCCAGCGGGTCAGTTCCACACGGTTGTGCAGGCCCAGTTTGCCGAGCAGGTTGCTGACGTGCTTGCTGACGGTGGTGGGGCTGATGCTCAACAGGCGGGCAACCTTCCGGTCCGGATGGCCCTGTGCCACTAGGGCCAACACCTCCTGTTCGCGGGGCGTCAACGCTGAGCGGCTGGTCGGCTGGATGGTCGGTGAGATCGGCATCTGGGCCAGCCGCTCAGCCAGTTCCACCATGTCCGCCAGTTGCAGGGAGGTGCCAGCCGTCCAGGCCTGCTGGTAGGCGATCTCGCCCAGCGCCTCGCGGGCACGGGCCATATCCTGGCGCAGACGACGCTCCGACATACTCTGCGCGCTTTCCCAACTGGGCTCATTCACGAACGCCGCGAACTGCACCAGCGTCGTCCATTCCTGCTGCTCAGCCGCCACCAGGGTCAGCCCTAGACGCAGGGCATGGATGACGACTCCCCTGAGACTCTTGTTCACTGCGTCGTGCAGACAGGACAGCAGCAGGGGCCTCGCTTCAGAAAGTCTGTTCACATACACCAGTAGGCAGCCCACCGTAATCATGGAATTCAGCTCGAAGTACCGGTTACCCATGTCCCGGTGATACTCGCAGGCCAGCTGAGCGTACTCTAGGGCTTCTTCGTGGCGACCCAGTCCCAGCAGATCCAGGGCCGCGGCCCTGTGGGCGTTGGCCCACAGGAACCGCTGCGTGCGGGGCAGCGGAGTGGCGCTCGTCTGTTCCCGCAGCTCGCGAATGACCTGCTGCACCATCTCCCAGGCCCGTTCCCCCTGACCGGTGTCGCGCGCCACCACGGCCAAGCCAAAGGTGGCCCACGCGGCACTCTGTCCATCGTTCAACTCACGGCACAGCTCCGAGATCCTGTGCAGCCGCGCCTCACACGCCTGGAATTGACCTGTGAAGTTCAGGCTGTCCGCGCTGACTTCCAGTGCCCGGAGCAGCGTGACCCGGTCTTCGGGCTCGGGCAAAGCTAGCACCCGCTCGACCAGCGGCGCTTCCTGTACGAACAGTCCGAAAGATGCCCAAATGCTACGAAGCGCAGCGAGGTAGCGGTAGGCCAGGTCGGACCTTCGTTCCTCCACTGTCCAGACCAGGCCGGCCCGGATGTTCGGGTAATGCGGCAGGTACTCGTCCCAGCTGTTCACAATCTCGAGCTCACGGCTGCGCCATTCCTTCTCGACCATGTTCAGAAAGTGCTGCGCCTGCCGCTCACGCCAGACTGCGACCTGCGGGTGGCCCTCCAAGCGTTCCACGGCCAGTTCCTTGAGCGGTTGAAGCATCTTCCAGAAGGTCTCCGGCGTGTCCAGGCGCTGGAGCAGGCTCTGCTCCAGCAGCGCCTCGGCCCGGTCGAGCACATCAGGTGACCCCCACACGTCAACCAGCGCCTGCGGCGTGAAGGGACCGTCGAAGACTGCACAGCATTCGAACACCGTCCGGTCCACGTCCCCCAGCAGGTCGTAGCTCCACTGCACGGCCGCCCGCAGCGAACGCAAGCGTTCGGGTCGGTCCCGGAAGTCGGCCTTCAGAACCTCCAGGGGACGCTCCAGGCGGGCCAGCAGGTCACCCAGGGCGTAGGTGCGTGTCCGCATGGCTGCGAGCTCCAGAGCCAACGGCACACCTTCAAGCACCTCGCACAGCCGCACAACCTGAGATGCGGTAGTCGAAGTCAATTCGAACGAGGGCTGCACAGCCTGCACGCGGGCCACAAACAGTTGCACCGCAGCACTCGAGGCGGCATCCCGGACACGGTGGGCCAGCGTCAGCGGCTCGACCGGGTACTCGGCCTCGTCGTGCAGGCGCAGAGCAGTGCGGCTGGTCACAACCAGCCGCAGGGTCTCAGTGGCGGCCAGCAGGTCACCCAGTCCCAGAGCAGCGGCCAGGAGTTGCTCGAAGTTATCGAGGATCAGCAGGGTGCGGCGACCGGCCGCGAAGGCATGAATACGCCGTTCTGGTGCTCCACTGGATCCACCGTCCAGCGACGCCGCGATGAGGCCCATGACCCGCTCCGGTTCGCGGACGGCACTCAGGTCGATGACCTGCACGTGGTCAAATTGAGGGTCGCCATGGGGAGACGAACGGTTTTCCCTCAGCGCCTGGGCAAGGTGTAGGGCCAGCGTGGTCTTGCCGATGCCACCGGGGCCGCGCAGCGTGAGGAGTCGCACACCGCCGCGCAGCAGGGTCAGCAGCTGGCTCAGGTCGTGCTCGCGGCCATAAAGCGGGGCGAGCATGACTGGCAGCGGCGACCCCAGCGGGCTATCCATGGTTCAGTGTAGACCCGGAAGTCATTGACTGTTCATGCGGGTTGATCAAAATCCTGCCCTTCGCCAAATTAAGCCCTTCACGCATGGACTTGCTCCTCCACATCCTCCATACCTGAGTGACGGGCTTGGGTTCATCCGAGGAGCAGAGCCGGGACGGCCCAAGCGGCGCTGTGGCGGGCGACGTGAGGACGGGACGGGTGCGTGTTGCGGCGGTCAGTCATCCGGTTCCTCCTCTGGGGACACACCACGGTCACTGTGTTGAAATGAACGCTTCGCCTGGACGCTGGCAGATGGTGGGCAACCCAGTCTCTGGTGTGTTACCCAGGGAGGCCGGCGCGGCGTTTCCAGGTATCGAGCCAGCGTTTGACGGGTTCCAGGTGTTCTGGCTGCATCCCCTATCCGGGTTGACCGATTTTGTGTTGCGCTGTGCGAAGGATCGCTGCACCAGTCCACGCGAAGTACAGCGGCCTGTCTGTGTAGCGCGGCTTGCCTGCGAAATAGCCGTCCTGTAATTCCTGTGCGAAGCGGTGACGCGAGACGACTTGCTCAGGAGAACGGATGCGCGGGCCAAGTGCGGGCCCGACCGGACTGAGCTGGATCAACATGAGGGCTCGCCGGGCTGAAGCGCGGCATTGTGACCATTGCTGCCTGACATGCTCATACCGTCCTCTTCTGGTGCGTCCCAGCACAATTGGCGGACGACACCCGAGCCAAAGCGTGAGGGAAGAACCAACTTAGGCACTTGACCCCACCAGTGTGCACCTTTTTGCAGCTGCCTCATGGCGGCTCTGCTGAGTTAGGTCGGCCTCCGGATACCCACATACGCTGCTGGACTCCCGCGTGCCCGTGGTCTGTCTGGGACGGCATCTTTCACTTGGCGTACAAAATTTCAGGAATCGTGTTTTGTTCCCCTAAGCACAGCACCAACCGTTTACCTGGGCGAGATTATTTGGGAATGGTTACACTCAATACGGTAAATGGCACCTCGGGCGTCAGGCCGGAGCCTTGCTTGTCGAACTGTGAGTTGACGACCAGCAGACGATCACCGACCTGCGCGATGGTCGTCGGGAAACGCAGGCGGTCATCGGTCAAGGCCACGCCCAGCTTGCCGCTGCTGAAGTCCGCCGAGAGGGTAATCGGTACGATGCTGGAATCGGCAACGGCGTACAGCGTTGGCCCGTTGAACAGGAGACCGTCGCCGTGGACCTCGATCCCGCCCAGATCAATCTCCTTCACCGTCTTGTCGGCGATAGTGATGCGGTACAGCTTGCCGGTGTTCGACTGCACCACGATCAGGTACTGACCGCCCGGTGTGACGACAATACCGTTGAGATTGGGGGCACTGCCCGGACCAAACGGCAGATATTTCACGGCGGTCGTGCTCAGGTCCAGCCAGGCCTCAATCTCGCCCACGCTGTTGGCAGTGCGGCTGACCCGGAACAAGATGGGGCGGGCAGAATCGGTGAAGTAGGCGGCGTCTGCCGAGAGCGCGACGTCATTGATGAAGCGCTCCGGCGCTTCAGGCGTGTCAAACGCTTTAATCGGTGCCTTGGTCGCCGTATCGTAAACGAAGATCTTGCCGCTGGTTCCGCCGGCCATGTACAGCCACCCGCCCTCGTCAACTTTCATGCCCAGGACCGAGGGGCGCTCAGGAACAGGGGGCAGCATGACCTCAGCGTTGGCCTTGCCCAATGTTCCCTTGAAGATGGTGCCGTCGGTCGTACTACTGACGTAAAAGTTCTGGCTTCCAGCCTGGTGCGCCACCCCTTCGGGGAACACCGAGTTGCCAGGCAAGCTATAGCTAATCATCTCAGACACGGCTGTCTTCTGGGCGCTCATGGTGCCGGGGATTCCCAGCAAGCCCAGAGTGAGAAGCGCGAACGAAGTGCGGCGCAAAACGACGTTGAGCGAGAACATAGAGGCTCCTCAGGGGCAGGTCAGATCCGCTGCCACTTCACTGCTTGACTGGTTCACTACTGCGGTGGGCCGATGTACAGTTGCACCTGCCCGGTGTCGCTCAAACGCGGTTTGCAGGCGTCCTCAATGGGCATAAAGGTCATGGCGACCTTCTGATCGCCCATTTTCACCACGAGCACCTCCTGCACACTGCGGGCGCACTCGGGCATGCTGGGTGGTGGGTTTTCCACGTTAATGGTCATGCGGTTGCCCTCGAAGCTGTACGTGCCGTGCGGAAAAGGGCTGAAGCTGGCGGCAGCGGCGTGCTCCTGGGTATCAGCCAGGGCGAAGGTGCCGTCGGCACTGAAGTGGACGTACCCCATCCCGCCCGCCGTCGTGAAGTCCGGACTGCTCAGGTACTGCCTCCAGACGCCCGCCATGTCGCTGATCTGGGTCGCCATCACCACACAAGGCATGGTCTTTCCAGCTTCGCAGGTGACGAGTGGGGGCCGGGCGGCAGCCAGCTCCAAAAAGCCTCCATCTTCAGAGTACGGGCGAGCGAACGCAGAGCCTATGAGCAGCGGCAGAACCATCAACATTCTGTTCATACTTCCTCCTATCCAGTGGATAACACCATTGAAAACCTTCGTCCCAGACGGCACAAGCGTTTTTCAGTACCGATGTCGTACCATGAGTCGTACAGGGGCCACGAATTCCACAGGGAGGCAGGCAGGCCATGAATGGAATGCAGGCGACGGATACTCCCGGCAATCCGGGTTTCGCTGCTTGGGTTCGCGCCAAGCGCAAGTCGTTGTGGCTGTCCCAGAAGAAACTGGCCCGGCTGGTGGGCTGCGCCCTTGTCACCATCCAGAAGATCGAAGAGGGCCACCGCCGCCCCTCGCCCGCCGTAGCCGAGGCACTGGCACGGCATCTGGAAATCACTGAAGAGCAGCTTCAGCAGTTCCTGCACCTGGCCAGAACCACGCCCATCACTACTCGCGTGCCTACCTCCACCAGCCCACCTCGGGACAGGTTGCCTATGCCGCTCCAGCCCTTAATTGGGCGCGAAGACCTGCTCACGGGTGTCCAGCAGCATCTGCTGTCGCCTTCTGTGCAGATGATCACGCTGACCGGGCCGCCAGGTGTGGGCAAGACCCGCCTGGCTGTGCAGGTGGCCGCAGAACTGCGCGGAGAATTCGGGGGCAATCTATATTTCGTGCCGCTCGCCTCACTCGACGATCACGAGCAGGTGCTGCCCACCATCAACCGCCGTCTGGGCCTGCCCGATAGTGGCGCGGCGACCCCGGCAGAGCGGCTGATCCGCTTCCTTGGTGGGCGGCAACAGCTGCTGGTTCTCGACAACTTCGAGCACGTGCTCGGCGCGGCCCTCCCGCTGGCGGGTGTGTTGGAAGCCTGCCCCGGTCTGCGGCTGCTCATTACCAGCCGGACGGCACTGCGGCTGTCTGGCGAGCAAGAATGGCCGCTGAAACCGCTGGAACATGGCCCGGCAGCGCAGTTGTTCGCAGAACGCGTGCGGGCCTTCGATCCGGCGTTTGTGCTGAGTACCCAGACCTTGCCTGCCGTGACCGAGATCGTCTCCCGGCTGGACGGTCTGCCGCTCGCCATCGAGCTGGCCGCCATGCGCCTGCGTTATGGGCCGCCGGAGGCCCTGGTCATCCGTCTGCGCACAACGTTGCTCGGCTCGCTTGGGTCGGGGCCAGTCGATGGGCCAGCCCGCCAGCACACCCTCCAGGCGGCCATCGCCTGGAGCTACCAGCGGCTGGACCCACGGTTGCAGCGGGTCTTCCGGCAGCTCGGGATCTTCGTGGGTGGATGGAGCGTCGAGGCCGCCGAAGCCATTGCTGGGGCAGCCCCCAGCGATCTGGAAAGCCTACTCGACGGCCACCTGATCCAGCAGGGAGGCCAGCGCTTGGGCATCCTCGAGACCCTGCGGGCCTATGCCCTGGAGCAGTTGGACACCCGCCACGAGGCGGCGGCAGCCAGAGACGCGCATCAAGCGTATTACCTCGCGGCGGCGCAGACCCACCAGGATACTGATCTGGACTGGTTCGAGGCCGAGGTGGGCAACCTGCGGACCGCGCTGCGTGCTCAGCTGGACGGCAGGCAGGTGGAAGCGGCACTGAATCTGGCGCTGGCCATCTACTGGTTCTGGGAAACGCGGGGCTACCAGCACGAGGGGCTGAAGTGGTTCTCTCTGATTCTGAAGCAGTCAGCGCGGGTGGCCCCACCGCTGCGCTTGGCGGGCCTGAACACCGCAGCGACGCTGGCCTGGCAGTCGGGGCGTTTCGACCTGAGCCGCAGCTGGTTGGCCGAGGCCACGGCGCTGAGCAGGGAGACCGGCGACTCCGAGTGGGAGGCCAGGGTGCTGATGAACCAGGGCAAGGTTGAGGTGGATCAGGGCTGCTATGCGCAGGCAAGGCGGGTGCTGGAACCGGCGCTGCGGCTGGCACGCGATCTCTCCTCTCCTTGGCTGGTCTGCGCCGTGCTGCTCCAGATGACCACGGTCAGCCTCTGCCTGGGTGAGCAGGACCAGACACAGATACTGGCGGACGAAGGGCTTGCGCTCTGCCACGACCATCCTGGTCTGTTCTGGGAAGCGCCGCTGCTTGAAGTGCTGGGCCTGGTTGCCCTGGAACGGGGGCAAGCATCCCTGGCGCGGCGGCACCTGATTCAGGCGCTCAGGCTCATGGGAAAGTTTGATCATCGCCTGATGCAAAGCCTGATCCTGACCACCTTTGCGGCCACGCTGGCTGGACCGGATGCGGACCAGGACGACTTGAGGCAGGCAGTGGGTCTCTGGGCCTGCGCCGAGGCAACCCGCAATTGCTCCGGCTACGGCTGGTCGGTGGCCATCGGGGAACGCTTCGAGCGCTGGACCTCCCAGTCCAGGCAGCGGCTGGGAGATCCTGACTGGATTCTGGCCTGGGCGGCTGGCCGGACCATGCCCCTTCAGGATGCAGTGGCCGACCTGCTGGCCGAGGCGACAGAACGCCTCTCTCCACCGATCTGAAGAAGTCCTGTATCCTCTCGCTGGCCGCTTCAGCTGGGCTGCCCGTTTCCACCTGCAAGGATATCTCGGCAGGATTCTGGCAAGTTGTTGCTGACAAGGTAGACCCGAGGAGCAGCGGCAGCAGGTGGCCTGAACTTCAAGCCACCTGCTGCACGACGGCCTTCCAGCTTCGCAGTGCGGTTCCTAGAAAGGATCGTCGGTCGTGAGCGGGAATGGTCGAGCGGGTAGAGCCGTGAAGATTGGTGTCTTGGGCAGAACAGCGCCGATGACGACGCTTGCCCGCTGATTCTCGCGTGCATGTCGAGAAATCCTTGGGTCCGTTTGACCTGCTGAAATCCCAGTTGGCCCCGTTCCTGACGTTGTGTAGGCCGATGAGACTGTCTTGGGCAGAACGGGAGGAATGGCCCCATACGGGTGTCCGTTCATGACGATACGCCCGGATGGACGCCTGCCCACTGTTCAATCAGGTTGTTGCACCGGGCGGTTGAGATCACCTGCTGGTGATCGACATCCTCCAGGATCGGAAGTTCGCGGATGGCCGCCCCGTAACGTGCCAGCTTATCCGTGCAGACTGTGTCTGGAACGTCGTATTCGCCTAATAGTCGCTGGAAGAAAGACCGTGCTGCGTCTGTGTCTCGGTGGCGCTGAAGCAGCACGTCAAGCACGGCCCCGTGTTCGTCAACCGCTCTCCAAAGCCAGTGGGTCACCCCACCCACGACCACGTGCATTTCATCGAGATGCCACCGGGAACCCCGCCAGGGTTCCCGGTGGCGTAAGTTCTGAGCAAACTCACTACTGAAATTGATGCACCAGGTGCGGATAGACTCGCGGGAGACATCAATACCGCGCTCGAACAACAGTTCCTCGACATCCCGGTAACTCAGGGCATGTGGCACGTGGATAAGGTTTGTACGAGCGTCGATGGCGTCCGGCATTGGTCATGGCGGGCGGTCGATGAGCACAGTTTCGTGCTCGATATTCTCCTCCAGCGGTAGACACCGAAGCGGCGAAGACCTTCCTGACCCGGCTGCTAGGAGAATACGATATCCCAGAGGTCATCCATACCGATCAGCTCCGCAGCTACGGAGCCGCGATCCGAGAGATCCCGAGCCTGGTCAACGTCGACCACCAACACGTCATCTCCACGGCCCGACGTAACAACATCATCGAACAATCCCACCGTCCCACACGGCGACAAGAGCGAAGTCAGCAAAGGTTCAGGCAACGGAAACGCGCTCAAGAATTCCTGACTTTGCACGCCCGAGTGACCAACCTCCACCATCATTCCCGCACCAGCGTCTCCGCATCAACCAGAAGACAAAATCAGAACCATGCATTTCAGACGTGGTCTGCGGTTGTAGCAGGAGTGGCCTGAACTTCAGGCCACTCCTGCCCTCAGCCTACCGTGACGCAAATTAAGACAACACAACCCTGCAAATTGCTACCGACTTTGCCAACGGAATCCAGGCGTCAGATGATCCCGACTTGGCTGAATGGAGGAGAGAAAGGGGAGGGTCACGTCCAACGGTGTGCTTTTACCCCGTTACATCTCACGACAGTTTCCCTGATCCACTCCCACCCGGGACATTTATACCTTACTAATCCGACCTGTTTACTTAGGATTGAGGACATGCGAAACGCAATGCTTTCCACTATCGCCCTCCTGGTGACAGGCACCACACTGGCCCAATCGACCCAATCCATCACTCTCTACTCCGGGCGTGGCAAGACCTTTGTGGAACCGATTGTCCAGCAGTTCGAGAAAAAGACAGGGATCAAGGTCAACGTGCGTTACGGCAACGACGCGCAACTGGTGGCGGCCCTGCGTGAGGAGGGTGACCGCAGCCCCGCAGACGTGTTCTGGGGCAACTCGGTGGGTGCGCTGGGCGAACTGGCGAGCGAAGGTAAGTTTGTCAAACTGGGAACCTCGCTGACCCGCAACGTGGCACCGGACTATCTGCCCGCCGACCGCGCCTGGCTGCCCACCACCATCCGCTTCCGCACACTGGCCTACAACACCGAGAAGATCAAGCCCGAGCAGCTCCCAGGCAGCGTGCTGGACCTGCCGAAAATGACGTCCCTGAAAGGTCGCATCGGCTGGACCGTTTCTTACCCTAGCTTCCAGGACTTCCTGGCGGCCATGATCGCCCAGCACGGCGAGGCCACCACCAAGACGTGGCTGGAAGGCATGAAAGCGCTGCAACCCAAGGATTACAAGACCAGCAACGTGGGCATGCTGGAAGCCATGCGTGCCGGTGAAATCGACGTGGGTCTGACCAACCACTACTACATCCAGCGCGTCAATCGCCTGAACTACCCCATCGACACCTATTTCTTTAAGAACGGCGATATCGGCAACCTGGGTAACGCCACGGGCGCAGGCATCCTCAAGACCAGCAAGAACGCGGCAGCCGCCACCCGTTTCCTGAGCAATCTGGTGGGCAAGGACGCGCAGACCTTCTTCCTGAGCGTCAACTTTGAGTACCCCGTGATCGGCGACATTCTGCAACCCACCACCATGCGCCCCTTCAGCGAGATGAGCAAGCGCGGCCCGAAGATTGATCCTACCGCCCTGCCGAAGAACATCGAGAAGGCACAGAAGCTGCTGCGCGACGCCGGACTGCTGTAAGCCCTGACTCCCAATTCGGCCCCGTTCCTTATCGGTGCGGGGCTTTTCATACTCCACTGCGGAATGGGAAATCTGTGGCTGCTGGGAGCGGGCGTGTTGCGAGGGTTGGCGGTGCCTGGCCTTCGGCGTGGCCGCCGTCCTTCTGTTGATCGCTACCAGCGTGAGGGTAAACGCGCTGCTGAGGGCATTCCTCCCTCCGCCCTATCCAGTGATTGGAATTTCCACCAAATCTCAGAGTTCGCAGGGCCTGAGTAACGGCATCCTGTTCGCCTCTCCACTGCTGCTGCTCATCCTGTCGTGGCGGGCATGGCGAGGACGCACGAGATAGAGCAAGACCAGCTCTAGCCGAAATTCACACCTTGCGTTTGACTTGGGGACAATCCTGACTAATCCGGTCTGTTAAAGTGACTCGGCTGGCCTGAGTTCCCAAACCTCCTTATGACCCGAAGACTGCCCTTTTTTCTATTGCTGCCCGCCCTGCTCACGCTGCTGGGCGTGCTGGTGCCGCTGTCGTATCTCGTTTTGCGTGCTCTGGGAGCCGAGCCGGGCGAGTTGCGCGAGATCGTCTTTCGCTCGCGCAATCTGATGCTGGCGGGCAACACGTTGTTGCTGGGCGCTTCAGTGCTGCTGACTACCACGCTGGTGGCACTGCCACTGGCCTTTCTGGCGGCCCGCACTGACCTGCGCCCACGCGGAGTGCTCACGCTGCTAGGCGTGCTGCCGCTGGCGATTCCGGGATATGTGGGAGCCTACGCTTTCATCGCGGCGGGCGGGGCAGGTGGAGCCATCAATACCCTGACGGGCCTGCGCGTGCCAGGGCCGAGCGGTTTCTGGGGCGCGCTGCTGGTGCTGACGCTGTTCACCTTTCCGTACCTCTTCCTGAACCTCCATGCTGCGCTACGAACGCAGGACCCCGCCCTAGAAGACGCCGCTCGCCTGCTAGGCCGTACCCGCTGGCAAACCTTCTGGCAGGTGACGGTGCCGCACTTGCGCCCGGCGTGGCTGTCGGGTGGACTACTGATCGGTTTGCACACCCTGGGCGATTTCAGCGTGGTCAGCCTGATGCGCTACCCCACCTTCAGCGCGGCCATCTATCAGCAGTACACGGCGGCCTATGACCGGGTGTATTCGGCGTGGCTGGCGCTGCTCCTGCTGCTGCTGACCGGGGCGGCCCTGTGGTTGGAGGCCCGCTTTATGCGCGGAGTCTTCTTGTCACGGGTGTCGCCAGCCACGGCTAGAAAACCCAGTGTGGTGAAACTGGGCCATCTGCGCCCGCTGGCGTGGCTGTTCGTGGGGGTCCTGGCCTTTGTATCGCTGATTGTGCCACTGGGGACGGTACTGTACTGGCTGGAACTGGACAACAACCCGTTCAACCCGTTCGCCTGGTCTGGTCTGCTGGCCGCCCTGCAATCCGCGCTGGGGGCGGCAGCGCTGGCTGCCGTGACGACAACGGCGCTGGCCCTGCCGCTGGCCATCATTGGCAGCCGCTTTACTGGACGCTGGCCACGCGTCATCGAGCGGGCCGCGTACCTGGGTTACGCCACGCCGCCGCTGGCCTTCGCGCTGGCGCTGATCTTCTTCGTGCTGCGGGCCGCGCCGCCGCTGTACCAGACCCTGCCGCTGCTGATCATTGCCTACACGCTGCACTTTGTCGCGGAGGCCATCGGCCCGATTCGCAGTGGGCTGGTGCGGGCCACGCCCCGGCTGGAGGAAGCCGCCCGCGTGCTGGGCGTCACGCGTAGTGGGGCGTTGCGGCGGGTTACGTTGCCGCTGCTGGGGCCGGGGCTGTTAGTCAGCGCGGCCTTCGTGTTCCTGAGTGTTCTTAAGGAGCTACCGCTGACGCTGCTGCTGTCGCCCATTGGTTTTGAAACCTTGGCCCGCAACGTCTGGTCCTACACCGAGGAAGCCCAGTACGCCAGCGCTGCTCCCTACGCTCTGGCCTTGGCGGCGGTGGGGGCCGTGCTGACCCTGCTCATCCTGCGGCGGGAACGGGAATGAGGAGGTCTGTATGACAATCACCAACAAACACAAGCTGGAGGCGGGTCAGATTGACCTCTCAACCTCCGCCCCACCCGCGCTGGAATTGCGGGGCCTAGTCAAGCACTTCTATGCGCAAGGCCGTCCTACCACCACTCTGCCCCCGGTGGTGGATAACCTGAGTTTGCAGGTTGCGCCAGGGGAACTGCTGACCTTGCTGGGGCCATCGGGTTGCGGAAAAACGACGACCCTGCGCCTGATCGCTGGGCTGGAGGAGCCGGACGGCGGCGCGGTCTGGATCGACGGGCGCAATATGACCCAGCCGCCGCAGCCGCCCGAACGCCGGGGCGTGGGGCTGGTCTTTCAGGATTACGCGCTGTTCCCACACCTGAGCGTGCTGGGCAATGTGCTGTTCGGACTGAATCGTCTACCGCGCGCCCAGCGTCTACTGCGCGCCCGCGAGACGCTGTCATTGGTGGGCCTGACCGTCTTCGAGTCGCGGATGCCCCATCAGTTGTCCGGCGGTCAGCAACAGCGTGTCGCGCTGGCCCGCGCGCTGGCCCCACGCCCGCGCTTATTGCTGCTGGACGAGCCGTTTTCCAACTTGGACGCGCAACTGCGCCACTCCACCCGCCAGGAGGTACGCACCATCCTGCGCCGCAGCGGCGTGGCGGCCATTCTGGTCACGCACGATCAGGAGGAGGCCCTAGCCTTCAGTGACCGCATCGCTCTGATGCGCGCTGGGCAGATCGAGCAGATCGGCACCCCGCAGGAGGTTTATGCCCGCCCGCGCACCGCTTTTGTCGCTTCCTTCCTGGGCCGGAGCAACCTGCTCTCCGGCACTGTTCAGGCGGGAGTGGCCCGCACGGTGCTGGGGAACATCCAACTGGAGGGCAAGACTGCTCCTGATGGCCCGGTGATGATCAGTGTGCGCCCCGAGCATCTGGCCTTCTCCGAGGGCAACTCCGGGGCCGAGGCGGTGGTGCTGGCCCGTGAGTTCAGGGGCCACGCCGTGACCTATACGTTGGCGCTGGGACAAAAGGAATTACTGCTCCTCGATACGGGTCACACACTGCATGCCGAGGGCGAACGGGTGCGCGTGTGTGCCGTGCGGACCGGACGGGTGGTGCGCTGAGGGCATCATGAAATCTTCTGGAATTTGAGCGAGGCCACCAGAAAGCGGGGAGAATACCGTTCCAAGGAATATCAGCACATACACCTGCCAGACCGCATCGACTAGGTGCAGCAGCCCGATCACTGCCGGGCCGTCGCCGATGCTTTCTCTCAGAGA
Organism: Deinococcus detaillensis; assembly: GCF_007280555.1. Lineage (NCBI taxonomy): Bacteria > Thermotogati > Deinococcota > Deinococci > Deinococcales > Deinococcaceae > Deinococcus > Deinococcus detaillensis. The sequence goes on from NZ_VKDB01000021.1 coordinate 27,428, forward strand.
AATCTAAGGCTGACGAATGGTCACGCTGAACCCGCTGCAATCTTCGTCAGATTGAGGCTTCGTGCGTTCGGTCACGCTTACTCCTTTTGAGCTGCGGGAACGGATACCTGCGCGACCGCCTCGAGTTCGAGGGCGACACCGAAATGAAGGGCTGGGACGGGCACGATACACCGGGCCGGTCGGTGGTCACCCATCCAATTGGCATAAAGGGCGTTGAACTGTCCCCAGAGCCCAACGTCTGTCAGGTAGACCCGAACCTGTGCCAGCTGACGGCGGCTGCTCACGCAGCCTGTCAGCACCTCGTCCAAGTTGTGGAAGACCTGCGCCACCTGAACCTCGAACGGTTCGTTGGCAAGCGTGTTACCAGCAGGATCCACCGGCAGCAGACCGGAAATGAAAGCCAGTCCACCGGCGACGACGGCGTGGCTGTAGTGCCCGCCCGGTGCTGGCAGGCCATCTGCTGTAACAAGGCGGATCTCCGACATCAGAATGCTCCCTGCAGAAGGCTGCTGAAACGGCTCAGGTCAATGTTTCCGCCCGAGATCACCACGCCCACCCGCAGCCCCCGCAAGTCGAGCTGATTGCCGAAGGCGGCAGCGGCACCCAGGCAGCCGGTCGGCTCCACCAACATCTTCATCCGGCTGGCAAAAAACGCCATCGCCTCGACGAGTTCCCCGTCACTGGCGGTCACGATGTCGTCGACCCGCTCCAGAATCACGGGGAACGTATGGCGGCCCAGATGCTGGGTCTGTGCGCCGTCGGCGATGGTCACCGGGAGATCAATATGCACGATCTGATGACTGCGAAAGCTTCTCTGTCCGTCGTTTCCAGCCTCTGGCTCGACCCCGATCACCCGGCATACAGGGTGCAGGGCCCTAGCGACCGTGGCGCAGCCGGACAGCAGCCCGCCGCCGCCGAGTGGAACAAGCAGGACGTCGAGAGGGCCGACCTCCTCGAACAATTCCTTGGCGGCCGTGCCCTGGCCCGCCATCACCTGCAGGTGATCGTAGGGCGGAACCAGGGTCAGGCCACGCTCGTGAGCGAGGCGCTGACCGATGACCTCCCGGTCCTCGGTGGCGCGGTCGTACAGCACCACCTCTGCACCGTACCCCCGGGTGGCCTCAAGCTTGATGGTGGGGGCGTCGGCTGGCATCACGATAACCGCCGGGATGCCGAGCAACTTTGCCGCCAGCGCGATTCCCTGGGCGTGGTTGCCCGACGAGAACGCCACCACACCCAGGCGGCGCTGCTCTGGCGTGAACTGCGCGAGCGCGTTGTACGCCCCCCGGAACTTGAAGGCTCCCATCCGCTGGAAGTTCTCGCATTTGAAGTACAGCTGCGCTCCCAGCCTCTCATTCGCGGTGGTGGAGGTCAGCACGGGCGTCTGAGAGATGACGCCGACAAGCCGTTCATGGGCGCGGACCACATCATCGTAAGAAAAAGTTGCACCAGTCATCCCATCAGCCTAGAGGATCTTGAAACCAGTCATGGCAGACAAGCGGGGCAGCGGGCGAACGGCTTGATTGGATCAGGTCGCCTGACAGTTGTGTTGGCTGCCATCAGCTTTAGTGTCAGTGGCCACGCCTCTGCATCGTCGCTCCTCCAGCCAGTAAGTCGCAGACATGGGCACTCTCAGCCGCGAGATGGAAGTCTCAGCAATGCACTGGCTCCTGGCCTGCGGCCTGGAAGCCGAACGTTTCACCAACGCCAAGCGCACCCTCGACGCAGCCCAAGACCGCCTGCTCGACGAGGGATACTTGAAAGACGCCGCCTTCACGGGCCGGGGCAAGGCCGGGACGTTCCAGTACACGTTCGCCTCTGCGCCGGAACCGTAACTGGTGGACCTGCTGCTGGCCAGAGGAGTGACCCGGCCTGTCGCCGAGTCACTCGCAGCGGATCATCCTGACCGGGTGCGGCCCGCGATTCAGTCCGTAGATGAACGCCTGACCAGCGGCTGGAACCGCGCTCCCTGGCTGCCTCGCTGGTAGACGCCGTGTGGAACCCGGCGAAGTGGGGCTACGCTACGGCCCCTGAGAAGGTTAAGAAGGGGCTTGTCAAGCCGCGCTCTGACTCTGAACCTACTCTCTGAGCCACCGGACCCCAGAGAGGCTATTTTGAGCAGTCTGAAGCTTAAACTCAAACGCGCTTCCTCACTGATGGCCCAAGAAGCCCTCGCGGGTCTCAGTCCTGCGGGACTCAACCTACTGAGATCGGCGCTGATGAAACCCACACCAGAGTATCTGGCCCTGGCCGAGCAGGTGCTGGGATCACCGCTTTAAGCAAAAAAACTGAAATGAAACTTCCAGAGAAGACCAATGGCCAAGCCACTTCACTCCGCCCAGTCGCTAGGCTGATCAAGGTGCCGAAGAGCATTCGTGCCAGGACGCAATCGCAGCGGTTCTGGGAATTTAATTGGGGAGGGGGCTGATAAGGTCAGTGGCCGTCTGAACCTCAGACGGCCACTTCAACTGCGTTCTGCCATGCCAGGTGGGCAGGGTTCTTATTTGATCTTCGGAGGCGGGCGGGGACGGTGGTCCGGGTGTGCTGGTGAAGGTTCGAAAGTCGGGCATGCAGAGCAAGAAACTCCTGTGCTCGTCGTAATTTTTTGAAACCCAGCTGACTTCGCTCCTGTTTCCGGGTAGGTCGATGGGATTGTTCAATGAGATTCTTGCATCGCGCCGTCGAGATGACCTGGACGTGCTCCACGCCGTGAAGCACCGGAAGTGCTCGAATGGCCGCTCCATAGCTCCAAAGTTTATCCGTGTGGATCACGTCTGGCATGCTGTAATTCGCCAAGAGTCTTCCGAGAAAAACCTTCGCCGCTTGGGTATCTCGCCAATCTTGTAGAAGAAGATCCAAGACCGCGCCAGAGTCATCGACGGCCCGCCATAACCAGAGTTTCTTACCACCGATTTCGATGCAGACCTCGTTCAGAAACCACCGGGAACCTCGACGGGGTTCCCGGTGTCGCAGTTCCTCGATGAGGAGGGGTGAGAACTTTATATTCCACTGGCGCAGCGTCTCGTGGCTCACCTAAATGCCGCGCTCTTGGAGCAGTTCCTGGACGTCACGCTGGCTGAGGGAGAAGCGGTGGTAGAGCCAGAGAGCGTACTGGATGATGCTCAGCGGAAAACGGTGGCGGTAGGGCTTGCGGTCAGTCACGGACGCTCAACCTACCGCGCTTAACTTGCCAGAACCTGTGGCGGTAAGGTTTGGCGTCGGTCACGGCGGATCAGCCTACACCGACCCGGTTAAGGCAACACAACTGCGGCAGCAATCTACAGGCTAGTCACGGCTCCTCCATCCACCAGCAGCACGCTGCCGTTGACGTAGCTGGCGGCGGGCGAACACAAAAAGGCCGCCACCCGCCCAAATTCTTCCGGCTGGCCAAGGCGTTTCATTGGAATCTGACCTTCGGACACGGCGCGGACTTCGCCCCGGCTCTTGCCCTGCTTGGCCGCCATGGCGTCATCCAGCTCGTTGATGCGACTCGTTTCAATTCGGCCTGGAGCCAGCCCATTCACCTGAATATTGTCGCCCGCCAGTTCCAGCGACAAACTCTTACACATCCCCTGCACAGCGGGCCGGAAGGTATTGGAAAGTGTCAAATTGTCAATCGGCTTTTTGACGCTGCTGCTGAGAATGGTCAGGACGCGCCCACCACCCGCCGATTTCATCAATGGTAAGGCCAACCGCACGCTCCGCACCACGCTCATTAGGGTGAGTTGAAAGCCTGTAGCCCACTGCACCTCACTGAGCGCTGAGAAGTTACCCGCCGGTGGCCCACCCGCGTTGCAGATCAGAACGTCCAGCTTGCCGAAAGCCGCGTTCACATCGGCAAACAACTGAGTCAAGTCAGCTTCGCTGGCAACGTCGGCCCCGAAAGCGAGGACTTCGTTGCCCGTTTTAGCGTGAATGCGCTCTGCTGCGGCCTGAGCGCGGGCTTGGTCACGCGAGCAGATGGCCACTCTTGCGCCCTCCTCCGAGAGCGCTGCTGCCGTCGCGTAGCCCAAGCCCGCACTGGCCGCCGTGACGAGCGCCGTTTTACCTGTAAGTTGTAAGTTCACTGTTGATCTCCTTTTGGTTTAGCGTTTAGATGGCCTCGCCGTCCTCAACTTTGTTCGGCCAGACCACCATGCACAGGCCTTTGGGCATAGAGAGCGCCCCACTGGAGTTACTTCGTTCAGGTTCTCATGCCTTTCCATCACCCGACTTAAGTCAATTGAGGTCGTGGGTTAGTCGCGTGAGCGAAATCGGCTGATGACCTCTCTGTTCAGCTCAAGACTTACGCCTCTAGGCGGTAGACATCCGTAAACTTTTCGTTGAGTTGTCTGAGATACGGCGCGGGATCAATCGGCTGACCCGTCGCCTGCAGCATCAAAGCGTTGGGAGTGAATTTCCGGCCATATTGGTAGACATGCTCGGTCAGCCAGGCTCTCAGAGGTGCACATTCACCGGCCCGGAGCTGAGTACTCAGTTCGGGAAGAGCCATTTGAGCCGCGTCGTATAATTGGGCGGCCATCACATTGCCCAGCGTGTAATTGGCAAAGGTGCCAAATTGACCTGAGGCCCAGTGGATGTCTTGCAAGACGCCGTCCCGGTCATCGGGGGAACAGATGCCCAGTGCAGCCTGCATCCCGCTGTTCCAGGCTTCCGGCAAATCACGGACTTCGAGTGTTCCGGCCAACAACTCTGCTTCGAGTTCCACCCGCAATCCCACATGGGCGTCGTAAGTCAGTTCATCAGCTTCCACCCGAATGAGACCTGGACGCACCAAATTGACGGCCCGGTAAAATTCGTCCACATCCACATCTCGCAGTTGCAGCGGAAAGAAAGCTTGCAGCCGCTCAAATTGCCCTTCCCAGAAAGGACGTCCCCGCGCCACTCGGTTTTCCCACAACCGACTCTGGCTCTCGTGGACGCCGAAGCTGGCTCCGCCTACTGCATAAGCATTCAAATAATCGGAAGTGAAGGCTGACCGAGTGTAATCTTCGCTCACCCCCTGCTCGTAAATGGCGTGTCCGGCCTCGTGCATCACGCCAAAGAAAGCAGTGGGGAGAAAGTCTTCGGCGTAGCGAGTGGTGATGCGGACATCGTGGCGGGTGAAGCTGATTTCAAAAGGATGCATAGAGATGTCCAGGCGGCCCCGGTTAAGGTCATAGCCCAGCATCTGCGCGAAAGACAGAGCGGCTTGACGTTGGCGCTCGGCAGGATAATGACGGTGAAGAAAGTCGTCCCTGGGTGCTTGACAGCGCTCAATGCGCTCCCGCAGCGCCGCTTGAGCGGGCAGCAGTACCCCAAAGATCGCCCGCAACTGCGCCAGCGTGACGCCCGGTTCGTACTGATGCAGCAGAGCGTCGTAAGGATGGTCTTCAAAGCCGAGTGCCTGCGCCATCTCGCGCTTGATGCTGACCAGCCGCTCAAGATGTGGCCGCAGCAACGCGAAGTCAGAAGCGGGGCGGGCCTCCTGCCAGACGGCAGTTGCCACCGCCTTGGTCTGAGCGAATTCATGGTGAAGAGGCAAGGGAATGCGGGCCAGACGCTCCGCTGCGTCGTCGAGTTGGCTCAGCATTAAAAAAGCGTCAGAGGAAGGATCAAGCCCTTTTTGATCAATCGCGATCTGGCGGCGCAAGGCCGGATCAGTCAGGCGCTGGGTGTAAACGGCGTTAACCGTGGCCAAGTGATGCGGGCGAACCGCGTTGCCCCCAGACGGCATCTGAGTGCGGGCGTCCCACGACAGCACATTAAGGACGCTGAGCAGATCCGCCAGTTCACGCATAGTCTGGAAGGAGGGTCGGTCGAACACGCTCATGAAGCTGCCTGGGGCCAGCGGCCACAAAACAGCAGCACATCCCTAATTTCCTCTTGAAGCTGAGCGTCAATCTGACTGCCGGGATGCCGCACATGGGCGTCCTGAATGGCCCCACGCAACCGGTAAATTTCTTTGCGGATCGCCAGTCCGGTGCCCGGCTGAAATTCGTACATCAGCAGTGGGGCCGCTTGGTAAAAAGTCTGTGCGGCCTCGGCACGTCGGCCCGCCGTGAAGTGGGCGAAGATTTCCACCAGCACCTCAGGAAACGAAAAGCCGGTCATAATGCCGTCGGCCCCGCGCAGCAACTCCTGATAAAAATACATGCCGCCCAGTCCGCCGACCACGCTGAGATCTGGCACACGGCGTTTGAGGGTGCTGACTTTCGGCCCGCTGGGCGGTTCCTCCAGCTTAATGACCTTGACCGCCTCTACTTCCTTTGCCAAACGCTCCACCAGATCGGCACTCATGGTTACGCCGGTTGCAGCAGGATAATCATGCAAGATGATGGGTACAGTGCTTTGCTCCCCGATCTCGCGGTAATACTCGGCGATGGCCGCTGGGCCTGCGCCGCGCGGCGGAGCCACCAAGAGTCCGCTGGCTCCCCACTGGGTCATCTGCGTGGCCTTCTTGACTGCTATACGGGTACCCTCTGCACCCGCTCCCGCGAACACTGGTATGCGGCCTGCACTTGCCGCCACCGTCGTCTCGAGAACAGCCTGCTGCTCGGCCTGATCCAGTTTGCCCGCCTCACCCAGCACTCCCAGCACCACCACGCCGTCCACACCAGTGCCGATCAGCATCTTGGTCAAGCGGTCCATGCTGGCAAGATCGAGTGCACCTGCCGCGTCAAAAGCCGTCGGCATGATGGTATATACGCCCTGAAAATTCGTCATGGCCTGTCTCCTTTAATCTTCTGATCTTGAATAGAAAAATCGGGCTGAATCTTCACCACTTCAAAGCATCGGGCGTCCAGCTCGGTAGGTCATCTGAATACGTTCGATGTCGCTGATCTGCTGGTCGGGTTGGCCGTCTACCACGATGACATCAGCCAAGTAGCCCGCTTTGAGACGGCCTAATTGCTGATCAAGCCGGTTGATGGTTGCCGCCACACTCGTCGCTGAGCGCAGAGCGTCGTAAGCGTCACGCTTGAGGCCCAAGTCAATCATGAACTGCATCTCGGGGGCCACCACGTTGTGCTGCACCACTGGGCTGCCACTGTCTGTGCCGAAGCCGATCATCACCCCAGCCTGCGCCGCTTTGACCAGACCTGCGAAGCGCTCACCGCTGGCCACCGCTTTTTGACGCTCCTCAATCTTCCATTCCGGCACGTCGTAAGCCCGGGCGAGTTCTGCCTGACTCTGCATCACCAGCGGCGCGAAGGTAGTGACAATTGGAATGCCGCGCTCAACAAGAAGCGCAATCGTCTCATCACTCATTGAGCCGCCGTGTTCGACGCAGTCAACGCCCGCTTGAACCACGCGGTTGATCACCGAATCGAAAGTCGCGTGCGCCGTGATGGGCAGGCCGTTGCGGTGGGCCTCGTCGATCACCGCGAAGAGTTCTTCGTCAGTGAATTCGTTGAGGTCGTGCGAGGCCATGATTTTGATCAGATCAGCGCCGCCTCTGACCTGCTCGCGCACCGCCCGGCGCATTTCGTCGGGGCCGCTGGCTTCACGGCAGGCCCAGTAGGTGTGACCACCCGTCTGAACGATGGCTGCGCCGCAGGCCAGAATCCGGGGGCCAGGGAAAATACCTTGCTCGACGGCCTGCTTGGCGTAGAGGTTGGTCTGGTGCATCCCCAAATCGCGTACGGTGGTAATGCCTGCCCGCAAGCTCAACAGCATGTTGCCTGCACTCTTGTAGGCACTGATCTCAGGCGTGTCGTAGATCGATTGCTGAGCCAAATCGTGAATGCCGTCCCAAGCCAAGTGGGCGTGAGAGTTGATCAGGCCGGGCATCAGTGTCGCGCCGGTTGGCTGGGCCTGCTCGGCGCGGGCACCAAACTCATGACTGGCCGCCACCGCCTTGATCTTGCCGTTCTCAATTTCGAGAATACCGTCTTCGATGACCTGATCGTTCTCGCAGGTCAGCAGGCGGCCCTGGAGCAGCAGCGGCTGAATGGGGGTGTCAAACATCGGCTTGATGATTTTCTGAAACTTCCAGTGCGGTGCTTCGGGCATAAGATGACCTCCTGAAGAATTTGTGAAAGGCGATAGCGGTTATATATAACGGCTCTCAACCGAGCTTGATCTGCTGACGAACGGTACCGCCCTTCTCACTGCTGGCCGTGACCCAGACCGTACTACCACTGGGCGCGGTGACTGTCCATTCGGCAGGTTTGCCAGTGCGCTGCCAGGTTGGCCCCCAAGGCGACCAAGCAGAATTGCGTCCATTACGGCCCGCCAGGTGACCCAGGATATATGTGGTCTGCCCCTGAATCTCTCCTGATTCGGCTTCCAAAGCCACCGTGACTGGCTGGGCAAAGCCCTCAGAGATCGCCACGTCCGTGAGGTTGGTGGGCAGGTAGCCCGCGTTCCTCACCACCGCTGAAACCCGGTACACTCCATCTGCTAGAGCGCGGGCCTGCACGTCACTGAGTTCAAGTCTGGGACTCGCTCCCGCATGCGCCAGACAAAACAGCACATTCTTGAAGCACATTTCCTCCAACAGTGCGCCGGGGGGATTTCGGAATGTCCACACGTCGATCATGCCGCCGATCTCCACTTCGCCGAGTTGGGGATGAACAAACGGCGTCCAGGGCCGGAAACCAGATTCACCGACGTTTTGTTCCACCCACTGCAAAATCTGGATCTGTTCGTCTTCGCTGCGCGGACGAATACCGTACCAGTGTGTTTTTTCCAGACCTGCCTCGCGCTCAATGTCCCACAACTCGGTGCCGAAAATGGGAATGCCCATCTGCTCGTAGGCCCAGTCGGTGAGCGAGCCGTGCCGGGCTTTGGTCTTGTCGGGAGTGAAGTCCTCGAAAATGGAGATGACTGGATAGCCTGTGATCTCGGTGCCGACTGCACCAAGGTCTTTGAAAAGCGTGATATCCGGCGTAGACATTTCCGCGTCGTACTTGATAGCGCTGGGGCGCAAAATCACGCCGCCGTGGGTGTGATACGAGTTCATACCACAGATGTTTTTGTGGGCGAGGATGAAGTCAATCATGGCTTTGGCTTCAGGCTCGGAGCCGGGGTACTCACCCGCACCGTATTCGTGCGGTGACCAGTTGGCTGGAAACTGACGGTTGAGGTTGCCGTCACGGGGCGACTCAATATCCGGCTCGACGCCATCAAAATCGGGAATGAGGCCTTCCGGATAAAGACGGTAATAATTGCCGCCTTCCTCATGGGGTTCACGCTGAACCATCACGCGCTCGTCTACCGAGCTGATCTTCCACTCCCCATTGGGGTCCATAAGCCGCATCATCAAGATAGTGCCGTCGTCGTCCACGTCCCACTGGTAGAGCCCTTTGGTTACCTCATCTTGGCCCAGCTCGTAGCGCCCATTTCCACACCAGCGGTGCGGCGTGCCCAGGGAAATCTCAGCGCCATCAGGATTGATGCGCGGCACGATATAAAATGCCATCCGCTGCATGAGCCGCGTCACTTCCTCGTCTTGGCCGAAGCGTTCAAGCAGATAGTTGATGGCGTAGAGCGCTGTCGAACTGGTGGCGTGTTCTTCAGCGTGAATCTGAGCGTCGATGTAATAGGCGGGCTTGTCCTTGTCTGGGCCAGTCGCCGAGTCGGTCAATGTGACCTGCCAGATATCGCGGTCCTGATGGCTCTTGCCCAAGCTCTCTAGGCGGATCAGTTGGGGATACTGTTTGACGAGGTCATGGAGCAAACCGCTGTACTCCTGATAATTGTAATAGCGCTGATGATCGATAGACAGACGAGGTTGTTCGGGAAGCTTCATTCAGACTCCTTGAGAGCAGCTTGAGACGGCATGGCAGGCATGCTGAGAGGTGCGCTCTGTTTTCCACCTTTCTGGCTGTGCGTCACGACCCGCAAGTCGGCCCCCGGCTGCGCCTTAACCAACCACTCCACGGGCCGGGCCGTCCGGTTCCAGCGCTCACCCCAAGGTGACCAAGGGTATTTGCGCCCATTGCGGCCCGCCAGATGGCCCAGGCTCATCAGGGGCTGGCCCATCAAGATCTCAGCCTGCTCGACTTCAAGTTCAACCTGCACCGGCTGGGCCACGGTTTTGGCAATGGCGGTATCGGTCAAGTTGCTGGGCAAATAACCGTCATTGCCAATCACAGCAGAAATTCTCAGAAGTTGCGCTCCATCAGCGGCGGTGCCGAGCTGCTCGACTTGGCTGCTGCGAATGCGAATACGTGGGCTGGCCGCCGCATGTTCCAAGCAAAACAGTGTGTTCTTGTGGCAGATCTCCTCAAGCAGATGCCCCGGCGGGTTGCGGAGTACCCAGATGTCAGCCAATCCGCCGAGTTCGACGGAGCCGAGCTGCGGATGATCGAAGGCCTCCCATTCTCGCCAGCCGCGTTCGCCGTGATGCTGCCAAACCCATTCCACGGTACGCACCAGCGCCGCCTCATCGCGGGGCCGAAGGTTGTAATACGCCACTTTCTCGATGCCAGCCGCTTTCTCAATGTCCCACAACTCAGTGGCGAAGGCGGGGATGCCCAGTTCCTCAAAAGCCCAGTCTTTGAGTGTGCCGCGCCGGGGCTTGGATTTGTCGGGCGTAAAATCTTGAAACGAAGATACCGTCGGGTAGTCGGTAATGGTCAGCGCCACCGCGCCGAGGTCTTTGAAAAGGGTCAAATCGCGGGCGCTGAGTTCATGGTCGTACTTGGTGGTGGAGGGCCGCAGATGCAGGCCGCCGTGCGTGTGAAACGAATTCATGCCGCAGATGTTGGGATGTCCTAGGATGAACTCGATCAGAGCACGCGACTCCGGTTCACTGCCGGGATACAGACCAGCACCGTACTGCACAGTTTCAGGCATCCAGCCCGCCGGAAACTGCCGGTTGAGGTTACCATCACGGGTCGGTTCGATTTCCAGTTCCACACCATCGTAATCAGGAATCAACCCTTCCGGATACAGCCGGTAATACTCGCCGCCAAATTCACCGGGGCCGCGCTGCACCATTACCCTCGCGTCCAGGGCGCTGATTTTCCATTCGCCTGCCGGATCGCGCACCCGCATCTGGACGATATAGCCGTCGTCGTTGAGATCGGTTTGATAAAATCCAGCGCTCCTTTCGTCCTCGCTGCCTGGCACGAAACGGCCATTGCCGCACCAGCGGAACGGAAACGCCAGCGAATACTCCGCTCCGTCGGGGTTGAGGCGCGGCAGAATATAAAACGCCTGCTCATTAAGCAGCATGCTGACTTTATCGTCCTGACCGAACTGGTGCAGCAGATACCACGCGGCGTACAGCGCAGTCGCCGAGGTGGCGTGTTCTTCGGCGTGGATATGGGCGTCAATGTAGTAAGCAGGTTTGTCGGTGTCCGGCCCAGTGGCCTGATTGGTGATGGTCATGCACCAGATCTCACGCCCCCCAAAGGTCTGGCCCAGCGACGCCAATTGGCAGAGCTGCGGAAAGGCGTTGGCCAGCGCCTGAAGGTGGGCGGTAAGTTCGTCATATGGATAGTAGCGGTCGTGTGCGATATCTACCTTGATGTGCATCTCCCCTCCCCTATTGACACCTGAACGGCATAGATAACATGGCATCTGATCTGGTCAGTCATTCTGGGAAAAACGCGATCACCTCCACTTCGACGCGCACTTCGGGAGCACCCAACCCCGCCACGATCAGTCCGGTGTGTGGCGGGCGGTGGTCACCCAGAGCGCGGATTCGCCGCTCAGCCACCACCGAGGCGTCGGCGGGGTGGGTCAGGTAGGTGGTAATTTTGACAATATGCTCAAAGCTGAGACCAGCGGCTTGAAGGACCATTTCCAGATTCCTGAAGACCTGCTCGGCCTGGCCCTGGACGTCATTCGGGGCTACTAGTTGTCCGGCCTCGTCGCGGCCCACTTGGCCCGCGACGTAGAGGGTGCGCCCAGCCCGCATGGCGTGGGCGTAGCTGGCCGGGCGGTACATGCCCTGCGGCTCCAGCGGCTGAAGATCATTCAGCGCCATCTCAGCTTCGCCCGCCTTCCACGAGGACTTCGATCAAAGGTTGACCGGTAGCAAGGCGCTCCAGATTCGCCATGCTATCGCGGGCCTGCTTGACGCGGGTTTCGCCGGAGCCACCGCCGATGTGGGGCATCAGCATCAGGTTGACACCGCTCAGGTGCAGCAGCGGATTGTCAAAGGGCGTCGGTTCGTAGACGTAGACATCCAGTCCTGCTCCAGCCAGCGCCCCAGACCGCAGGGCTTCAGTCAAAGCGACCTCGTCGATAATGCCGCCACGCGCCGTGTTGATGAGGTAAGCGCTGGGTTTCATCATCGCCAGCCGCTCGGCGCTCAGCAACTTGTCGGTATCCGGCGTGTGGGGGGTGTGGATGCTCACGAAATCGCTACTGGCGAGCAGATCTGGTAACTCACAGTAGGTCAGGTGTTCTTCGGCCTCAATCTCTGGCGCAAGACGCCGCCGATTCCAGTACTGAACATTCATTCGGAAAGCGCGGGCGAACCGGGCTGTCTCGCTGGCGATCTCGCCCATTCCTATGAGGCCTAGAGTGGTGCCTTGCAATTCAAAGAGCTTAGGCAAGCGCATCCACTGGAAGCCGTGACGCCGCTCCGCTGTCAGAACAGGTTCGCTGCCCAGTTCCCGGTAGCGGCCCTCCACGACGGCCTCATGGGCCTGAATCACTTTCTTGGATAGGCCCAACATCAAGGTGAGGGCCATTTCAGCGACGGCAACGCAACCGATTTGAGTGGTGAGACTCACCGTGAGGCCACGCGTTTTTGCTGCCGCTAGGTCGAGCTTGTCGCGCCGCCCTGACCACAAGTGAATCAGCTTCAGGCTTTCTCCGGCCAAGTCCATCAGTTCGCCAGTCACGGCCCGGCGCTTGCTGACGATGACAGAAGCGCCGGGGAGCAGTTGAGCGAGTTCGGCAGCGTCGTCGGTGGTGGGGGCAAACAGCTTCACGCTGGGACAGAACTGCTGATTGAACGCCAGATCTTCTGGTGATGTTGGATCAAGAATCACGGCCTTCAGCACGTTGCTCCTTTGGTGCGCAGATAGCAGAATGGTGGGGGGGCAAGGTAAGCGCGGCGGATCATGTCAGCAGCCCGAGTTCGCGCAGAGCCTGCGCTCCGCCCGCCAAACTGGACTGATTCATTCCAGCGTAATTGGGCGAATACACCACGCCCTTTGCGCCCGCCTGATAAGCGGCCAGCACACTCCGGTAAACGATGTCAGGGGTGCATTTGGCTTGATCTGGGTGGGTGCGCGGCGCATCTACTCCAATGCCCATATAAACCGGCACCCTTCCTTCGACGGCGGCCACCGTGTCACGGGCCTGTCCACCGACGTAGCTTTCCGGCTGCATTCCCTGTCCCAGCAGATCATCCCAGGGCGCTTCGCCGAGGCCCAGCAGGTTGTACATCATCGATGTCATTTCCGGCGGCGTAAAATCGCGCAGGATGCTCTGGTGAAAGTCGCTCATCTCTTTTTGATACACCGCCCCAGCTTGATGCTGGTAGGTGATGGGCTTGACCCAGTCGCAGAACTCAGTCTGTTCCAGCCAGGGCCACTGGGCTTTGCGGATGGGGTTGAAGTGATTGCGGTTCCAGACATTCAACCCGAAACTCAGTGCCGGATTGCACCATTTGACAATGCCGTACAGTTCCCGGTCGAGCGCTTGATTGCGCTCAAGCCAGAAGCGCTCCCAGATCAAAATCTCTGGATTTTGCAGCAAAACCCGCAGAAATTCAACGAAGTACCCGTCTTTGCCGCCCTCGCCCCGGCGAGCACGCTGAAAGTAGTTGTACACCTCGCCGAAAGCGCTGAGTACCCGCTGTACGTCGATGCCCCGCTCATGAGCTTCTGTTCGGGCCGCCGCACTGAAGTCAATCGCCGGGTTGCCCGCGATCAGGTTGTCGAGCGGGCTGCGACGCTCATTGCACCACATGATGCCGTCGATGTCGTAGTTGCGGGCGTAATCTTCCAGAATCGAGTGCAGCCAAGTGCGGTAATGCGGATTGGAGGTTGATGGTTCAGACCCAAACCGGCCAAACTGATCGACCTCCAGGTACTGTGGCAAATTGGGAATCGGTACGGTATTGGCAGAGCCGTGTCCAGCGTATTTGAAGAGCGGCTCCATCACCTCGGGCATCACTTTCATTCCGCGTGCTCTGGCCGCCGGAATGATCATATCGAGGATGTCTTTTTCTTCCAGACCGGGGTCACGGTTGGTAAAGTGACTGATCTGAGTGTTGCGGTAATACTCGGGGCGGTGCTTGATGTACGAGCCGCCGAGCATCTGATCTGGTTCCTGAACGCCGTGATCAGGAAAACCGTCCAGTTCGTAGGAGATTCGGCGGCCCACCTTGAGGCCCAGCCACGAGATGGTGCCGATCAACAAGACGTTGATTCCGAATTTCTCCTGCAAGGTGTCGAGCAGGGGTTCCACACCCTCATCTATAAAGCTAATCGGGCTGATCTGAATGCCCACAAACTTGTCAGCCGTACTCATACGAACTGGCTCCAGAAGATGGCCAGTTTGTCTAAGGCGGTATCCATCTGCGGCCTGGGTGTCATCAGACTCAGGCGCACGAAGCCTTCCGCCCCGCTCCCAAATACCGAGCCTGGCCCCACCCGCACCGCCTGCTGCTCAATCAGGGCGCTGCTGAATGTCATGGAGTCCAGGCCCGATGCGCGGATATCGGCCATGACGTAATAACTGCCGTGGGTGCGGACAAACGGCAGGCGCATCTGATCCAGGCGGGCCAGCAGGAACCCGCGCCGCTCGGCGTAGATTTCCCGCTGCTCTAGCCAAGCTGTCTGCGGCCCGGTCAGGGCAGCCAGCGCCGCAAGCTGAGAGGGCAGGGCGGTAGAAATCGAGTGCATGTGTTTGATTTCAGTCGCCACCTGCTTGAGCCACATCGGCACGGCGAGGTAACCGACCCGCCAGCCGGTCATCCCGAAACTCTTGGAAAAGCCGTTGACGGTGATGGTGCGCTCCAGCATCCCAGGCAACTGAGCGAACGAGAAATGACGCTCTCCGTCGTAGAGGAACTTTTCGTAGAGTTCGTCTGATACCACGATCAGGTCGTGGCGCTCGGCGAGCTGGGCAATCCCTTCCATCGTTGTTCGGGTGACCACTGCGCCAGTCGGATTATCGGGGCTGACCACGATAATGAGTTTGGTGCGTGGGGTGATGGCGGCTTCCAAGGCCCTCAGGTCCCACGACCAACCGGATTCCGGCGTGACTGGCACGGCAACCGTCACCCCGCCGCAGAGAGCCACAATGCTGCGGTAGGCGCTGTAATACGGATCGGTCACAATGACCTCGTCCCCAGGGTTGAGCAGCGCCCCGCACAGCACGAAGATGGATTCTTGTGCGCCGTTGGTCACGATGATGTTGTCGGGCTGATAGTCCAGTCCATTTTCCAGCCGGAGCTTGTGTGCAATGGCTTCACGCAGCGGTGCAATGCCGTCATAAGCTGTGTACTGAATGACGCCGCCTTGCAAGCCGGTTTGCACCGCGTCGAGTACATATTGAGGGGTAGGCAAGTCGGGCGTGCCCGAACCCAGATTAATCAGCCCCTGCGCCTGAGCAAGAGCATTGATCATACGGACGCTGGTAGGGTTGCCAATCGACTGATCGAGGTTGGCAGTAGCCACTTGAGAGAGCTTGCTTCGCAAATCGTTGGTCGCTGTCATAGTAGTTACCTCAGGCCAGCCCGATTTCTGCGGCGTACTCACGCAAATCCAGAGTGCGGCCCTGACGTGATGATTCGGCGCAGGCCAAGGTTAAAGCCAGCGTCGCTAGGTGGTCGCGGCCAGAGGGATAGGTGGACACCTCACCCCGCACCGCTTTCAAGAAGTCGTCCAGCAGACCACGGGTGTCATCTATAAAATCCTCCTGAGACTCAAGGACGACGGCCTGCGGATGACCTGCCCCGGCGGGCCAGTAGTCGAGGTCTTTGAAAATATCGTTTTGCAGCAGCATCCCCTCTGCACCGTCGGTGCGCCACTGAAATTCATTCTTGGCATTGGTGCCTGCCCAAGTGCCGAAATACTGGAGAGCAATGCCGTTATCAAACTCAAGCCAAGCGGCTACCGTCGCGTCCGAGCGGTACATACTCCACGGCGGGTTGGTGGTGCGTGCCCAGACTTTCGCGACTTCTGAACCGTAAATGAAACGGGCCAGATCGAGGTGGTGAATGCTCTGCTCAAGCAGCATGGGCTGATCCATCGTCAGGGGGTACTTGTTGAGTAAAGGCCGCTGCCCGTCGCGGTAGCGCCAGTACACGATCCGGCCAAATCCAACTTGCCCCAGCTTGCCTTCCTGGATGTACTGCCGGGACGCCCGGGTGGTTTCCAGATACCGGAAGTTCATCCCAACCCCCAATAAAATGCCCGCCGCCTGCGCCACATCAACGCAGGCGCGAGCAGTTTGAGCATCTAAAGCCAGCGGCTTTTCACACAGCACAGAGATTCGGCGCTCGGCGCACGCCGAAATCTGCTCAAGGTGAATATCCGGCGGTGTGGACAGCACCACCACGTCCGGTTTAAGGGCCAGAGCATCCTCAAATGACAGCACTGGCACGTCGAGTTGGGGGAGCTGTTCCTTGAAAGTGGTTACGGCCTGAGCGCTCGGATCAGTGGCCGCTAACAATTCGGCCTGCGGATGCTCGGTGATGACCCGCGCCCAGTGCCGACCACGGGTGCCCATACCGACCAGCACAATCTTGAGTTTGTTCATGGTGTGTTCCCCCTAAAAAGTTGGCTCTCACGGAGCTGCCAAGGCGTCAAAAAGTCCCTCAAGGAGCGGTATGGTGGGCCTGAAATCCAGCTCCTGCGCCACTTTGCAGCAGTCGACCTCGCCGTGCCGGGGCAACGGTGTGGGGTTCCAAGTCAGCCATTTCTGTACGGGCTGCTCCGGACAGAGCTGCTCAAAAGCTTCCAAGAGAGCTTGCTGAGAGACGGGCGGCCCAGCCACGTTATAGAGGTGCGCTCCAACGGACTCGGATTGAGCCAGAATGACGTTGAGCAAGCGAACCAGGTCACGGGTATGCAGCCAGTTTTCTGCAGAGTCACGGCCCTGGGAAAGGTTGACACTGCGCTGTTCCCGAATAGCCGCTGCGATCTGGTGGATGAGAGAGGTGCGCTGCCGACTACCGGACACCTCTTCGCCCGCTCCGTAGACGGGGCCAAGGCGCAGACTCCAGATGGACATCTCGCCGCCGACCATTGCCGCCGCCCGTTCGGCCAAGACTTTAGACAGTGAGTAAGCGTTCGCTGAAGTGGTCTGTCCAGTCTCGGAAATCGGCCCAACTTGCGGCGAATACACGCCCGTAGAACTCAGCAGCACAAAATGCTTGACCTCGGCTTGCAGCGCCGCGTTGAGAGCGTTCAGGGTGCCGCCAAGATTCACTTCCAGCAGCCGGAGATCGCTACCACTGGTGAGAGCGGCGGCATGGACGACAGCGCGGGGCTGAATCTCAGCGACACGCCGACAAAGCTGCTCAGCGTTCAGAACATCAATCACTTCGTCCGCACCACTCAGATCAGCGCCGATGACCGGCACGCCCGCCTCGCGCCAGTGCTGAATCAAGGCCCGGCCTACAAAGCCCCCTGCACCAGTCAAGAAAATGGGCGGAGGATGAGTCATGGGCGTACGAACTGTCCGTCGCCCGCTTGTCCGGTGATTTGACCAGCAGCGTAGACCGTCTTGCCATTGACGATGGTGCGCTCGACTTTGCCCTGAAATCGCTGCCCGTCCAGAAAATAGTCGGTGTCGCGGGCCTGACTCCGCTCAGTTTGACGATCGACCACAGTCATTGCCTTGAGATCAACCAGAATTAGATCGGCGTCTGCTCCCACTTGGATGACCCCTTTTCGGTTCGCCAGCCCGAAGCGGCGTGCACCGTTGCTACTCATCAAGTCCACTGCCTGCCCGAGACTCAGTTTGCCTTGTGCCGCTGCGTCAAGCAGCATTGGCACCAGAAACTCGACGCCGGGTGCCCCGGGCGGAGCGGCCCAGATATTGTTCCTAGCACGCTCTTTTTCAGCAACTGTGAAAGGAGAGTGATCAGTAGTCACGCTCAGAATAGAGCCGTTCCGCAGCCCATCCCACAGCGCTTCGATATCAGCCTCTTTTCGAAGCGGCGGATTGATTTTAGCGTAACTCCCGAAACGGCTCAGGGCATCCTCAGTGAAACTCAGATACTGTGGGCAGGTTTCTCCAGTGATGTCCTGCGAACCTTGCCAACGTTGCAAAGTTCGCAGGGCGTGCGCTGAGGTGAGGTGAGCGATATGCAGTTTGGTGCCGACCAGATCATTCAGGGTCGCTATCTTGGCAATCGCTAACGCCTCAACCACCGGCGGGCGAGATTCACCGTGAGTGAGCGCGTCGTTTCTGCCGGTGGCTTTGACCTGCGCCGTGAAATGATCCATGAGTGGCTGGCTTTCCGCGTGGACAACCGTGACCAGTCCCGTTTGGCGTACCAACTCCAAAACGCGCAGTTGCTCGGCCTCGCCCGGTACACACAGCCCCTCGAATTCGTCCTCACGGCCTGGGACCGCTTCGGTGGTAAAGATCTTGTAGGCAATTGCGCCTTCCCGTGCCATGCCGTGTACCAGCTCAGCGTCGAGAAGGCCAGGAGCGCCGTAGAGCGCGAAATTAACGACTGCCTCGCGCCGCCCCTGCTCACGGCGGGACACGAAAATCTCCGGCGTCGCGCAGCATGGCTTAGAGATTGGCATTTCAAAAACAGTGGTCACGCCTCCGGCAGCAGCAGCGCGGGTTTCGCTTTCCCAAGTGCCCCGTTCAGGGTAAGCTGGAGCGCGAACGTGAAAGTGAATGTCAATCGCCCCCGGCAGTAGATGCTGGCCCCCAGCGTCAATGATTTCGGCAGCCTGAGCCTCGCTGTGGGGCGCAAGCAGGGCTACGATTTTGTCCTTGGTAAGTGCAACGTCAAGCTGCGCTTCCCCGGCGGGCGTCATGACCGTCGCTCCGCGAATCAGCACATCAAACATGCAGTCCCCCTGCCAGCAGCGTCCGCGAGAGAAAGCCTGACAGCACTGCCTCACAGGTGGTCAGCTCAGCGATGCTGACGTACTCGTCTGCGGCGTGAGCCGCTTCGTAACTCCCCGCGCCGAAAATAACCATGTCGCCCCTTGCCAGTTCGGTCAGGTGCTTGGCGTCGCTGCCCGGCCAGTAGCCGACAGGCTGCACTGGCGTGTTGGTGTAGTGACTGGCGTACTCTAAGAACGCTTGACCCAATTCAGTCTGAATTTCAGCTTCAAACCAGCTAGAGTAAAGAAATCCACCGATCTCAGCCGTTGAGGGAGCGATTTGGGCACTCAGAACCAACTGCTCCAATTCGCGCTGCACCTGCAGCGGCTCTTCTCCCGGCACCATTCGGCGGTCGAGTTCGATGGTGCATTGGTCGGCGACGGCGTTGGCTGTGCTCCCCCCCGTGATTACCCCGATGTTGCAAGTCGGGTTGCCGGTCATAGGGTGTGAATGTTGTGCCAACTGCCGGTGATAGTCTTCCAGCGTCAGAATTACCCGCGCCATGGCGTTGATGGCATTGATCCCCCGGTCTGGATTGGTGGCGTGAGCGCTGCGCCCACGGGTGGTGACTGTGGCCCGCATCACGCCCTTATGAACGGTAGCGACTCGGTTAAAGGTCTGTGCCCCAACGACAATCAGGTCGCAGAGCGGGAGATGACCCGTCTGTACCAGCCAGCGGGTACCGAGTTGCCCACCGACTTTTTCCTCAGAAGCCGCCACCAGAATGAGCGTGCCATTGGGCCGGTGAGCACAGAGTTTTTTGAAAGTAATCATCATGGCCGCCAGTGTGCCTTTGTCGTCCACACTGCCCTTGCCGTACATGTTGCCGTTGCGTTCCACGCCCACGAACGGATCGCTTGTCCAGGCGGCGGCCTCCGTCCGTGTGACTGGCACGGTATCGGTATGGGCGTGCAGCATGATCACAGGAGATCCCTCGCCCACCCGCGCCACCACGCTTTGCGCTTCAGGCTTCTCACTTGGAGCCAGCACCTGAACTGCCCCACCGATCTCCTGAAGCCACTGCGCGACAAATTGGGCTATGCTCCGGCTATCGCCAGTTGGATTGGTCGAGGGGATACTGATGAGGGTTTTGAGAAGTTCAGTCAGCTCAGTCATGCTGATCTCAACTCAACGTTCCCTGAATTTCCGCGTAAAAGCAGCACCACTCCCCGACCGTGACATTCGGCAGGGCGCGTAGCCCGAAAATCATGCCGTCAACCGGCGCATACAAGACGTCTTGAACCTCGCCGTAAAGGTCGTAAATGGTGGCAATCTTGTCGCCTTTCTGCATAGGTTTTTGAAAATCGGCTTCCGGCTCCGCCACAAAAAGACCGCTCGATGGTGCCAGCAGCGCCTGTTGAACACCGGTCCAGCGGGGGCTCGCGTAGCTCGCTTCGCCCGGCAGCATCTGATAATGCCGCATCACGTTGATGGCAGCGTCGGCCAGAACCCGCCCGACCCGCTGAAACGCTTGCGGCGAAGTGGCGCTGCGCCCGCCCAGTTCAACGGTGATGCCCGTCTTGCCCGCCTCCAGCATCGAAGCCATCGGATTGCCTTTGGGCAAAAAGGATTTGAGCACCAAGCTCCAGCCCTCTCCCATCGCTTTGGCCAGTTCCTGCGACGCTGTGTCCTCGGTGGCAAAGATAGTTTCCGAGAGGTAAGAGTGTGCGCCTCCTGAGTGAATCGAGAGTTCGTAATCCGCCACCTGGGTCATCCACTGGCTGTGAGCATAGGTGACCCGCTCGGAGAGGTAGCCGTCCGGTTTGCCCGGGTAAATGCGGTTCATGTCGTAGCTGAACGTGTCCAGTGGGTTGCCACGGGCAGCAGCCTCGAAGGCAGGGACGTTGATCACTGGCACCAGCACCAAAGAGCCGCTGAGCTGCGCCGGATCGACTTCCCGGCGCAGAATGTGACACATCAGCGGCCCTTCGGGTTCATCGCCATGGATAGCTCCGTCGATCCATAGGCACGGGCCGTCCTTCTGGCCGTTGATCACAATGACCGGAATTTCTAGCGCACTTCCCCCAGCTAAGCGGGAGACTTCGATAGTGCCGGTCGCGACTGTACCGGGCTGCGCTGATGCTGTACCAACCTTGAGTGCACTCATACTGGCCTCCTTGCGGTTTCAGATTCCTTGAACTTGCTGGTAAGTTTGAAGTTCTTGCGAGGTGTAGACCTGCATGAACTCAAGCTCGATGCCGCCCGTATCGTTGTCTAAAAAAGCGATGAAGCCTTCCGGATGCGGGTGCTTGCCGTACACGCCGCAAGCTTGGCAAATCCGGAGAGACGCGCCGCCAGCCAGAGCGTGAGCCAGCACTTGATCCAAGTCCCGAACCTCATAACAGATATGGTGCAGACCCTCGTGACCACGCTCGTTGATCCAAGTGTCGAACCTGCCTCCCTGATCCATGCTCTGGCACAGTTGGTATTCCACGCCGCCCAGCTCAAAGAGAGCGACCCGGTTGCGCGATTTGGGATATTCCTGAACGCCAGTGGGAACCACGCCAAGAAAGCGGACATACGAGTCAAGGGCTTGCTGGGCGTCGCGAACAGCGAAGGCCATATGCTTGATGGACATCACCTGCGGATCATCTGAAGTCATGGTGGTTACCATCTCCTGGGTGTGAGGAACTGAGGCTCCCGCCGGTTAAGGCCGGGAACCGCAGCTATGTACAGAGGCGAAGGATCATCGGAGCCAGAATTTGGTATTGCTCCGGCGCGGCTCTTGTTCTCAGTTCAGGGCGCTGGCCATCCGTTGCGCCACTTCGCGCAATTTATCCATCGGCTGAAGCAGAGAAATCCGAACGAAATCGTCGTTGTGATCGCCGAAGAGCGAGCCTGGAAAGATCATCACCTGAGCTTCTTTGAGAAGGTGGACACAAAACTCCTCCGCGCCCATTCCGGAAGACGAAATATTGGTGTAAAGATAAAATGCGCCCTGCGGCTCACCGTAACTGAAGCCGAACTCATCGAGGACACCCCGGAAGTACTGACGCCGCTCGGCAAAAATCTGCCGGTATTCCTCTACGCAGTCTTGCGGCCCGGTCAGCGCGGCCAGCGCCGCATGTTGACTGACGGCGGGCGCACAGATGGTCAGGCCGTGGTGAATCTCGGTCATGGGAATGATCAAGGCGCGGGGCGCGGCCAGATACCCGACCCGCCAACCGGTCATGGCGTAAGTCTTCGAGAAGCCGTTGACCGTTATGGTGCGCTCACGTATGCCCGGCAAAGACGCCACGGAAGTCACGCGGTGGCCACCGAAAACCAGTTGCTCGTAAATCTCGTCGGAAATGACGATCAGATCGTGCTCAATGGCAAGCTGAGCCAGCTTTTCAACCTCGCTGCGCGGCGTGACTGAACCAGTCGGATTGGACGGATTCATCAAACAGAGAATGCGAGTCTTGGGGGTGATCCTGGCCCGAACGGCTTCAGCGGTGAGGGCAAAGTTATCCCGCTGATAAATTGGCACCGGCACGGGAATACCGCCTGCAAGTTCGATGGCTTGATCGTAAGAGGTGTAACCCGGCGAAGTGACCAGCACTTCCTCACCGGGATTGATCAGGGCCAGCATCGCGATATAGATGCCTTCCTGAGCGCCGCTGGTCACGATGATTTCGTCGTCACGGTAACTCAGCTCATTGTCGCGCTGAAGTTTGTGACAGATGGCGGCCCGCAGTTCTGGAAGGCCCTGAGGCGCAGTGTAATGAGTCGCTCCGTTGGCGAGAGCGGCTTGGCCTGCGGCCACAATATGCGGCGGCGTTGGCAGATCGGGGTCGCCCCGGCCCAGCGCGATCACGCCGGAAAGTCCAGCGGCAATCCCCAGCAAGCGGGTTCGGATCGATTCGTCTTTGTGTACCACACGGTCAGCGAAACGGTACGACTTGGCCTGGCGCGTCACAGTCGCTCCCAAGGCTCAATCAGGTCCAGCCGCACTATTTTCTCACGCCTATCGTGTCGAGGAAATTGATGCCCTCACCGACCGCACCATTGGCCGAACTTTGAAAAGCGCCGACTGGATCAGTCAGTTGATCCTGGGTATTGACCACGCGCTTTTTATAGGACACGTGCAGGCCCCGGGTATACAGGTAAACCAGCGGTAGGTTGCTGGCCGCCACCGTTTGAAACTGGTCATAGATAGCCTTGCGGCTCGCCAGATCACCGGCTGAAAGTCCACTGCTAACCAATTTATCGAGGAGGAGTTCAAACGACTCAGTTTTGGCGGGCTGGCTTTGCCCAGTGCGGTTGAGGTTCCAGATGTGAGCGACGCCGTTGAGGTTGTACAGGTTGCGGCGTGTAGGAGGATCGGAGACGCCGCCGAAATCAGTGAACGACAAGTCGAAGTTTCGGGTACCGTCAGCGTTGAAATTGCGTAGAGCCGGATTGATCACGCTGCCGTTATCAGCCACTGTAAATGAAGCGTCAATCCCAACTTTTTTCATGTCGTCAATGATGATGGGTGCGGCCAGCTTCTGGAGCGCTTCAGTCGAGACGACTAGAGCGTTCATTTTGATGGTTCGGCCTTTACCATCGACTAGCAGGCCTTGGGCATTTTTCTTGGTGAATCCCAGTTCGCGTAGCAACTGCACAGCTTTAGCTGGATCGTAGCTGAACTTGGTTTTGCCCTCTACATAGACGCTGTCGGTATACCACCGGGTGTTGCCGCTGGAAATAGGGCCGTAAAGTGGTTTGCCCAGACCGCCCAGTCCAACTTTGATGATGGTATCGCGGTCAATCAGATAAGACAGCGCTTTGCGGAATTTCAGATTCCGGCACAACTGGGCTTTGAACGGATCAACGTTTTGGAAGTTGCAGAGAATAGTAGAAGTGATCGCCGTCTGGGTAATGTTGATCTTAAGGTTGGCATCCAGACGGTTGCTGCTAATGGCCTGCCGAGCGCCCTGCACATCATCAATCGTGAGCGGCTGAAAAAAGTCTAATTGCCCAGCGATGTACCCAGCCAGCCAGGCTTCGGTATCGGCGTAGTTTTTGCCGATAACGCGGTCGAGGTAGGGCAGCTTGTTGCCTTTTTCGTCCACCACCCAGTAGTTGGGATTTTTACGCAGGACAATTTCTTCACCGGGCCGGTAGGCATCAAGCAAAAAGGGGCCAGCCATGACCATGCTTTTGGGGTCAGTATTAACGCCGTAAGCGGCATTGACAGCTGCTGCGCCGCCCTTCTCGAAGATCGGCTGCCAGATATGTCTGGGAACAATTGGCCAGCTCGCCAGCTCAAGCACTGCCGCGTCTTTGGCATTGAGGGTGAGTTTTACCGTGTCGCCGTCTACTTTGCTCCACTTGATCGGTTTTCCAGACTGCTGAAAATTGGTGCGCTGACGGGAATTGACCTGTACATCAGCATGAAGCTGAGCGCTGAACAAAACGTCATCTGCCGTGATCGGCTTTCCATCTGACCAAGTCATACCCTTCCTGAGATTGAAGGTGAGTTCCAGGCCCTTTTGCTGAAAGTTAGCGCAGGCGTAACACTCGTACTGCCCAGAAGCCGAATTGAACTGCACCAATTGAGGAAACCACAGATACTGGATATACGCGTCAGTCAAAGACTGAACTGTGAACGGATTGAACGTCGGCGGCAGTCCCACCAGACCGTAAGTAAAGGTGCCTCCTATCGGTGCAGTGCCGCCGCCGCCGAAGCGGGCTGAGCGAACCAACGATTGAGCGTCAGCCAGAGAAGCTGCAGCGGCAGACATCGCCAAAACCATTACCATCCATTTCGTGTTCTTCATTTCTCCTCCTCAAGGATTTGTTCGCCGTTCAGTCGAGGCCGGTGAGTGAGCACATGCTTATCTCATCTCGACCTCGATTTCGGGTCGAAAGCGTCGCGAAGCCCGTCGCCGATAAAGTTGAAAGCCAGCACCGTCACGAAAATGAAGAGGCCAGGGAGAAGCATCCAGGGACGAGAGGTAAATGTCTGTAAACCGCCTTCTTGCGCGACAGCTAGCATCAGGCCCCAACTGGAGTTGGGATCCGAAATACCAAGCCCCAGAAACGAGAGCCCGGATTCAGTCAGGATGAAGCCAGGAATAAGCAAGCTGAGCGACACGATGGTGAAACTGGCAGTGCTGGGAAGCACGTGACGCAAGATGATGCGCCAGTCGCTGGCCCCCAAACTGCGAGCGGCCATCACGAAATCCTCTTCGCGCAGCGACAGTACCTGCCCGCGCACTGCCCGGGCCACCCCGCCCCAGCGAATAAAACCTAGAATCACGATCACCACGAAAAACACCACACTACTTTTGGCGTCGAGCGGAAAGAGTGACCGGAGGGCCAGCAACAAAAACAAGGCCGGAATGGTCGCCAGAATCTCAACGGTACGCATAATCAGATCATCAATCAGTCCGCCGTAATAACCCGCGACTGCACCAAGCAGTAAGCCGAGTACCAACGAGATCAGCGCAGCGAAGATACCGATGGTCAAGGTCACACGCGCCCCAAACAAGATGCGTCCGAAGATGTCTCTTCCCAATCGGTCAGCGCCCCACAAAAAGATGGTGGCGGGCTTCTGAACGCCGAACAGATGAAAGTTGACCTGTGGATTGAAGTGCAGCGAATTGCGCCAAGTGACGGGGATAACGTTGAGGGGAAAAGGGGTATACGGCGTGCCCCGAGTCAGAAACTCGACTGGGTAAGCGCGTGAGGTGTCTTCTTTATAGTCGAATTCAAGCGTATCGAGGTTGAGTTCGCTCGACACGTTGTAGACAAAAGGTTGAGTCAGCTTGCCACTGCCCGGATCACGCCAGTGGATTTGGGTAGGCGGTGCAAATGACCGGTCAATCTGGCCGCGAAAGAAAGCTTCCGCCTCGCCGTAAGGAGAGACAAAGTCAGCCAAAGCTGCCAGAAGATACAAGGTCAAGAGCAGCCAGATGCTGATGACCGCCAAGCGGTTTTTCCGAAACTGACGCCGAATAAGTTGGCCGCTCGACAGGGTTTGAGTCTGCGTCTGTGGAGCGGGCGCGTCTGCAAATGGGCCTACAGGCAAGCCCGGTTTGGGACTGGTCATGAATACCTGATGCGCGGATCGATCAGCGCCAGCAGCACGTCGGAAATGAGATTGCCGATCATAAGGAAGATGGCCGACAACACCAAGAGACCCATCACCACATACAGGTCTTTTTGTTGAATGGCGGCCACGAAGCCGGGCGTGATTCCCGGCCAGCGGTACACAAACTCCACCAGGCCCGCGCCAGTCACTAACTCAGGGAGTACAGTACCAATGCCGGAGATCACCGGACTGATGGCATTTCGCAGCAAGTGCTTATAGATGACGGTGCGTTCGACGAGGCCCTTTGCACGGGCCGTGCGAATGAAATCGGCCTGCAAAAAGTCGAGTACCTGCCCGCGCACCACACGCACTAGACTCGACAGACCACCAGTAGTAATTACGATGGTCGGCAGCACCAAATGCCACAGTCGGTCGCCGATTTGCTGCCACCATGCCAAGCCGTCGTAAATCTCACTAGTTCGCATCCCACCTACTGGAAGGGCCAAGCCATTCTTGAGGTCGTAGGTGAAGAAGCTCAGCAGTGGTTTGTACCAAGCGTCGCCCGCGGCCACTTGCCGGAGGTCACTTTGAAAAAACAAAACCACCACAATAAGCAGCAAAATAAAAAAGAAATTAGGGATAGCCAGCCCTGCAACCGATAAGAACGAGAGCGCTTGGTCACCGAAACTGTGTTGGCGAACCGCTTGATAAATTCCGATTGGAATGGCCAACAGGTAAGTCAGCACCAATGAAATCAGCGCCAAACTGAAGCTGTTGACAATCAACGGCAAGATAATGGTCGTCACCGGCGCACGGTAAGTGAACGACTCGCCCAAATACCCGTGACTGATAATGCCCCAAATCCATTTGAAGAACTGAATGGCCACCGGCTGATTGAGTCCAAAATTCTCACGTAACCGCTCGAGTTGCTGAGCGTCAGCGTTAGGATCAAGCGCGAAACGATCGGTGAAATTGCCAGGAGTGAGTTGGATGATGACGAAGGCCAGCAGAGTAGCTCCGAAAAAGGTCGGAATGACTTGGACAATGCGGCGCAGGATATACAGCGTCATGTCGAGTATCCTGGAGTGGTCGCCAAGGCGTATTCGTGGTAAATGGCTGCCGCGTATTTGATACCCTGGATGTAACGGGCGATCGGCATATTTTCGTTAGGGCCGTGCAGGTTATTTTCTGCCGCGCCGAAGCCGGAGAGCACAGCAGGATGAGGAATAGCCAGCATAATTAGGCCCTGAATGCTCACGCCGTGAACGACGGGAGCTGTGCCGAAGACCCGCTGAGCAGCTCGGAAAGTTGCCTGTGCGATATCCTCACGGCTCGACACTTTGTATGGATTTTTACGGGCGTTAATCAGAAGCAGCTCAATGTCGTCAAAGCCGTGCTGCTCAAGGTGGGCTTGCAACTTTCTAAACTGCTCAGCTGGTTCCAGCCCTGGTGGGCAGCGGAAATCCATTTTGACCGTCGCCTGTGCCGGAACGATGGTCTTCGAGCCTTCGCCCGCGTAACCGGAGGTCAGACCGCAGATATTGGCGCTGGCTCCGTAATGTGCCCGCTTGAGAAGTTCGAAGTCGTCATCAGTTGAAAGGTTCTCGGCTCCCATCTGGCGCATGAATTCCTGGCGGTCGAAGTGTTGCAGCTCATCGCGCAAAAACTCCTCGTCCCACTCATCGGGCAAGACCAAGCCGTCGTACCAGTCATTCACCTTAATGACGCCCGTGGCCGGATCGGCGATGCTGGTCAGACACTCGATGAGTCGCCAAGGCGCGGATCGCAGCATCTGAGCGCGGCCAGACCAGGTGTCTTGCGAGAGGGTTTTGCAGCGCAGCTCGATATACAAGATGGCTTTGATGCCCAGATGCACCTCCGGGCGCAGTGACGTACGGTTCACGCCCCCGTCCAAACCAATCGAGGCGTCACATTGCAACCGGTCCCGGTGCTTCCAGACGAAATCCTCAAGATGCGGGCTGCCGATTTCCTCTTCGCCCTCAAACAAATACTTCAGCCGTACTGGTGTGGCTCCAGCGACAGCCCGGTAGGCTTTGGCCGCCTCGACAAAGGCCAGACAACCACTTTTGTTGTCGGTGGCTCCACGGGCGTAGATCACGCCGTCACGCACCTCGGCTCCCCACGGATCAGAGTGCCAGAGTTCCAGCGGCTCTGGCGGCTGCACATCGTAGTGGCCGTAGCACAGCAGCGTCTTGACATCCGGCGAAGCTCCCGCTTCCGTGCCTAAAATCACCTCGGGGCCGCCGTCAGTGGGAAGTGGCTGGGCGTCTTCCACACCAGCGGCCCGCATCAAGTCCTGCAATGTGCGGGCACAAGTCTCAAGGCCAATGTTCTGAGCGCTGACTGAGGGCTGTCGGAGAAGCGTTCTGAGGGTCTTTACCGCCTCGTCAGCATGAGCATCAATATGGTCAAAGACAGCTTGTAAAACAGACGGTTGTGAGGTCATACCAACTCCTTGAAGGAAGCGCTAAAGGCAGGCAGAGCCGTTCTTTGCAGCTCTAAAAAGTTTGAGACTTGGCCGGATGCTCGATCATGCGTGTGTCACCCAATATTTTTTTGCTTGTGGATCTGTTCTTCACACTTCCCAGCCTTCCGAACGAAGACATTCGGACAGCTCCCAGGCGTTAACGTAGTGGTTGTGAAGGCCTGAGGAGGTTTGCAAAGCCAGGTACACGAAGGCCGATGTAATAACGCTAGGATCACGCCAGACTTTCCGGGTCTCTGCGCTGTAGGTCTGTTCGCTCATCGCGGTGTGAGTCGGTGTGCCGGGCGTCAGCGTGTTGACGGCGACGCCGTGCGGCCCAAAGTCATCGGCAATGGCTCTGGACAGGCCTTCAAGACCCCATTTGCTGGCGCAGTATGCCACCTCATCAGCAAAACCCATCACACCTGCGCGGCTTGACACGTTGATGATGGATCCCCTTCCAGCCCGCTTCATGGTGGAAGCCGCCGCTTGGCAGGTCAGGAACGGCGCACGTAGGTTGACGGCTAAAATGCGGTCCCACTCTTCTAGCGTGGTTTCTTCCAGCGTCTTGAGGGCGATGATGCCCGCGACATTCGCCAGCACGTCCAGGCCGCTGCTCTGAGCGGTTATCTGGTCAATCACTTGCTTGACTTCTTCTGGCCGCGTAAGGTCAGCCGGGCAAGCCAAGGCGCTCAGTCCCCGCGCCGAGAGGGCTTGCATCTGCACTTCAAGTTCCTGAATGTGCTGATCGACGCCGTAGACCACTGCGCCTTCTTCGGCAAAACGCTGCGCCACGGCCCGGCCAATTCCCCGTGCCGCGCCTGTAACCAGGCAGACCTTACCGGTCAACTTGGCACTGGAACGCAATTGCGTGTCCGACGAACTACTCAAGTCGCGACCCGTCCACCGTCAATCAACAGACCAATACCTGTGGTAAATGAACTCATATCTGAGGCCAGATACAAGACTGTATGAGCAATTTCTTCCGGCGTACCCATCCGGCCCAGGGGTGTGGACGCCAGCCAACGCGCTTCCACTGCCTCCTGATTCTCAGCGTGGTCAAGGTTGCGCTGGTTCATGGGCGTATCGATCACCCCTGGACAGATAGCATTGACCCGAATGTTTTCTCGGGCGTATTCAACTGCCAAGATACGGGTCAGCGACATGATCGCTCCCTTGCTGGCCCCATAAGACAGGTTGCCGCCTACATTGGCAAAGGCGCTCACGCTGGAATTGTTGACGATAGTGCCGCCAGCAGCTTGACGTAGTAGCGGGAGCGCGTACTTGCAACCGAAAAAGGTGCCTTTCAAGTTCACGTTGATGATCCGCTCAAACATGGCTTCGGTGACTTCATGGCTAGGCGTCAGGGGCTGCTCAATCCCGGCGTTGTTAAAGAGGGTGTTCAGGCCGCCGTACTGGCGTTCCGCTGTGGCCATCAGCTCAGCCACCTCTGATTCTTGGGCTACGTCACAGCGCACGAAAGTTGCCTCTCCCCCACTGTCCCTGATCTGCTCAGCTACCGCTTGGCCACCGGATTCGTCAATATCTCCGATCACGACGCAGGCTCCTTCCCGTGCAAACAGCAGCGCCGTCGCCCGCCCCATTCCATTGGCCGCTCCAGTTACCACAGCGACCTTGTTCGCTAACCAACCGTGCTCAGGCATTACGTTCTCCTCTATACATATGTAGTGGCGTCTTTACAGAACTACATCAGCTTGTTCAAGGTGAGCAATAACCATCCGAATATGTTGACGTGCAGCCTCTTCAGCTTCGTCTGGACGGTGAGCTGCAATGGCTTCGAAAATTGCTTTATGTTCAACCCTGACATCGCTGCGTGAACGTTCAGTTCCGCTGTTAGGATCAGTCATGCGACGAAAGGTATTGCGCTGATAAGCTGCTCCCAATTCCATAGTGGTTTCAGAAAACCGCAGCAAGTGCTTGTTATCAGCCAGTTGGTAGATCATCTGGTGAAAATTCAGATCATTGACCCACAAGGCCGAATAATCGTTTTCCTGAACTGGAGTCTCCCAAGCAAGCAAACAACTCTCCAGTTTTAGGATCTCAATGTCGGTGATTCGTTGGGCTGCCAAGCGTGAAGCGAGCCCGTCATGGGCCATACGGCACCAGTACAACTGGGTGACATCAGGCAAAGTCAATATAGGGACGCGCAGACGGCTGCCTTCTTCTTCGACAAGGCCACGCTCCTTAAGCATGATCAGCGCATTGCTCACTGGCGTGCGACTGACTTGAAGTTCATCAGCAAGTTCGACTTCCACAAGTACGCGTCCTGGCTCCAAGTCACCGTTGACGATTCGGTTACGGATGTTGATGTACACCTGCTCTCGCAGGGCTGGCGCTCTCGAAATCATGATCCCCCTCATCCATTCAGAGTTCAGAGTTCTGCATGCAGCATTTCTGGTTGCCTCATACTCTACGGAGCTGAACTTCGTTTGTCAAGGCACCTTCCACGCCCTTGTAGACCGTGCATGCTTTTGGTACACGACAGGGTATGGAATGAACCCCCTAGAGAGGACCAACGGCCAAGCCACTTCGCCCCGACCAGCCGTTAGGCTGATCACAGCGCGAAGGAGCATTCATGCCAGGACGC
>NZ_VKDB01000022.1 GCF_007280555.1 Deinococcus detaillensis
CCCATTGCTCTGGCGAAGAGGTGACTCTCGTGCTGGGTAAAAAAACACGGTGCTGCCCCCAGCGGTAGATCAGCCTGTCCCGCCCGGGACAGCCCTCAGGCCGGATCAGCGGCAGCCCAGATCAATGAGGAAGATGGGCGGGGTCACGCCGTGTGAAGCGCCCGCCACGCTTTGAAGGTGACCGGGAAGAGGGGCGCGCACGGGCAAGAGTTGCCTTAACTGAACCCAGGGCATGAGCCGCTGTCCCGTCCGGGACAGCCTTCCAAGAGCGCGTGCGTGCGTCCGTTTCGGGTAGCCTGAGCTGATGGCATCTTCCCCCATACCCCAGTCCATCAATCTGCTTTGTTCCTCAGTGTTCTGGGCGGTCATTGCGGCCTTGCTGATGGGGGCCATCCTGCTGTCCAGCATCTACACCGGTGATTACTACCTGAACTACAGCTCCTTAGGGGCCGCTTTCGAGCAACACCCCGAATTCCAGCTGCTGATGCGCTTGGAAGGCCTCTCGGCTTGGCTGGTCCCACCCGCTCTCTTCGCCTCTGTCCTGCTCTCTCTGATGCAACGCCGCTGGAGTGCCTGGCAAATCGTTCCCCTGGTATTGCTGGCGTTGTTCACCAGTCATAGATTGAGCGATGTGCCTGCGGCAGTGCTCCAATTCCTCCACAACGCCTTATGGAAGTTGCTCTAAGGCACAGGATGTCAACTGTTCGCTGGCTGCAGTAAAGCCTTCAACTTCACCCTGTCACTGTGAGTCGTCCTCCTCCTGAGCTGGTCATAGACGGCAGATTTCTGGTTGAGGACACCGCCGCCGTTCTGGGTGGCCGTATTACCCGTGACGCTACTGCTGGTGATGGTGAGGTTGCCACTGTTGAAAAAGCCGCTACCGACGTTGCTAGGATCAGTCGCTCTAGTCTTTCAGTCAGAAAACAAGCCTATCTGATCTGTTGGCGGGTTATGTCAGGGAGGCTCTGTTCTCGCAGTGCAGCAGCAGTCATAAAGCTCCACTGCATCAGT
Organism: Deinococcus detaillensis; assembly: GCF_007280555.1. Lineage (NCBI taxonomy): Bacteria > Thermotogati > Deinococcota > Deinococci > Deinococcales > Deinococcaceae > Deinococcus > Deinococcus detaillensis. The sequence continues at coordinate 1,012 of NZ_VKDB01000022.1, forward strand.
TGCCCATTGATTTTTACGCTGGCTTGGTACGTCTTGCCGCCTTCCAGCGGTCGTTTCGGAATCATGAAGACCGCTCCACTCCTCTGAAGAATGCTGCGGCCCATTTCCTGTGCGCCGATAGGGCCACCCACATAGTCGCCCGGCTTGTCCTTTGTATTGGCGTACTGCGTACTGCCATAAGCACAGACTGGAATGTCCTGACCTGCCGAGGCCAACGTCGCTTCTGTGGCCGTGGTCGCGCCACTTATGAATGTCGCAGCGATAAGAGGCAGTCCAGTTTTCTGAGGATCCAGATCCGGACAAGCGGTAAGAGGATCGGGCCACTCTCCACCGTTGTAGCTGCTCATATCTGTCGTGGCCTTGTCGCCCGGAAACGTCATCTGCTGCGCTAAGGGTTTTTCCCCGCCCAATGAGGTGATTGCGCTGCCCAGACGAGCGTAGTTTGGATACGAGGACGCCACCGTAAAGACGCCGATGCCCACAGTCTGCTGAGTTGGCTGCAACATTCCCAGGGCATGAAATGGCGCGGTGAAGAGGGTTGAGGTACTCGGCGTGAGCACTGAGAGTTTGGAGAGCGGAACTTCGCTCCAGGCGACATTGCTACTTGTGGCGCATGCCAGCCCTTCAAGTGAGGCAAACGGCAGTGCCGGGTTTTGGTTGTGTCCGATGATTTCGTTGACCATCATGTAGCGGCCGTGCATCCAGCAATTCATACTGGCTCCGGTATCGAAGGTCACCGCAGGAAGATTGGCCTGAGCGCGCAGCTCATTAAATCGGTCATATTCACGCTCGATCAAGTCGCCGATTTCCACCGGAATTCGGAGACTGACAGCTTCCGCTCCAGCGCTAACCTTAACGGTGATGGGAATCAGACCCTGTGGGAGTGCAGCGGCACTGGCCCGAATGGTCAATTCGCTGCCGACCAGCGTGGCGCTGAGCAATTCTGGGGCCGGACTGCTGACTATGATCGGGGCAAGAGGCGTTCCGTTGGCCGGAGGTGTGATCGTCAGCGGCAAGATGACCTGCTGACCGGGCGATAGCCGAACACGATTTATTGGCGCAATGCTGGGCAAACTGGCATCCTGCGCCACTGTGACTCTGACCGTCCGAATGATGCTGTGGACATTGTCTTGGTCGTTCACCTTCAGACCGAGTGTGTACTCGCCGGGTAAGACATCCGTGGCGTCCACGCTTATCCAAGTTCCTACGGCGTCTTTGTGAATCTCTGCTTTCAACAGGGCTGCCGCCGCGCTTTGTTGGAGGACGTGCCACAGCATACCCTTGTAAGAATTCCAAACCAGTGTGAAGGCGACTTTGCCTTGCTGCTTGTTGGAAAGAGTCAGGTGTTCCGGGGTAAGGGTCACGTCAAAGGGGGGCCTGGTGTCGGGATTCGGCTGTTGTGGTTGCGCAGCCTCAGATTTGGGCGATGTGGGCGTTCCCGGTGAGTTACAGGCGCTCAGCAGCAGGAGTAGAGAAACGGCCAGAAGAGATTTGAACATAGCTGCTCCTCATGGAACACTTGGCGAGGTGAGATGAAGTGTTGGAACGGCCCCACCAGCCGTATTCGACGATGGGGCCAGTCTTTCTTGGTCAATACCGACGAGCAAATTTGTCTAGCATGGATCAGCCCCTCAAGCAGCGGAGCAAGTCCTACTGGGCCGTCAATCAAGCTGAGGGTTACTGCTCGTTGAACACATTGTCGGGCGCATTGCCCGTCACGCTGCCGCCGGGTTGGGTGTAGGTAGCGACTTTGGCGTTAAACACGCCGCCGCCTGGCATCTTGGCCGTGTTGCCCGTCACGCTGCCGCTCTGAATGATCAATTGGCCCCGATTGTTGATGCCGCCGCCCCGATTTTCGGTGGCCGTGTTGCCGCTGATGGTGGCTCCAGCCAGGGTAAAGATGGAGGCAGGCGAAGTCTGGTAAATTTCGTCGGTTTTGATCCCACCCCCGAAAGAGGCTGTGTTGTTCTTGATGCTGCCGCCACTGGCTGTGAAGGTACTCCCTGCGAACAGGCGTACACCGCCTCCGCCGTCACCTGTGTTGCCCGGTACGCTGTTGCCGCTGATCTCGCCGCCGGTCATGGTAACGGTGCCGTTGTCCAGTACGCCTCCGCCCGTCTGCACGGCGATGTTGCCGCTGATGCTGCCGCCTGCCAGCGTCATCTTCGCGCCGTTGACGATCACGCCGCCACCCCAGCGGGCGCTGTTACCACTCACTTTGGCCGTGCCGCTGATGGTGAGCACTCCGGCACTGTCGCTGATGGCGACGCCGCCGCCGTTACCGGCCGAGGTGTTGTTCTGGATGGTGCCGCCCGTGAAGTTGAGGGTGCTGCCCGTGTTGACGTTGATACCGCCACCATTGCCATTTGCAAGGGTGGCGTTGCCCTCAATGGTGCCGCCGCTGATTTCCACAGTATTTTTGGTGAAGGCGTCGATGCCGCCGCCCGTCAGCGCCGAGTTGCCCTTGATGGTGCCGCCACTCATTTTGAGAATGGCCTTGAAAGCCAGGATGCCGCCGCCGCCGCCTTCCACGAGATCGGTGGCTTTGTTGTCCTGGATCGTTCCACCAGAATAGTTCATGGTGGTCCCTTCGCCCAGCAGCACGCCACCACCGGCCCGAAGAGTGGTATTGGCGCTGATGTCGCCGCCCGACAAATTGAAGGTGGTGCCAACAACTTCAATCCCGCCACCGAAACGCGTACTGGCGTTGTCACGCACCGTGCCACCAGAGATGGTGAGGAGGCCAGTGGTATAGACCGCGCCCCCCTCACAGCCTTCGGCGGGCTTGTCCACGACTGTATAGGTGCATTTGTTGCCAGAGAGGACGCCGCCGCTGATGGTTATGCTGCCCGGCCCCAGAGTATAGATACCGCCGCCGACGTAGACCGAGCTGTTGCCGCCTACAGTACCGCCCTCCATCTTCAGCGTGCCGGAGTTGAAGATGCCGCCACCCCTGCCACTGTCCTCCTTCGCGTCTAGGGGCAGGGCCTGTGCCGTGTTGCCACTCACGCTGCTCGTTCCCTTGAGCGTCAGTGTGCCAGTCTTGAGGTTGGCAATCCCGCCGCCCACGTTGGCTTTACCGCCCGTAACCGCCGTGCCGTCCAGCGTCAGTGTTCCCTGATTGAGCAGCACGCCGCCGTAAGTCGCGACGCTCAGCGCCTGCAAGCCGATGCTCTGCACGGTGATGGGCGCTCCGGTGCCGCCTTTGAGCGTGCCGCCCTTGATGGTGACAATCACGCCATTGGGGATTTCCAGGGCGCGGCCCTTTCCGGCGGCGTCGATCACGCCGCTGCCCAGATCCAGGGTGACACTCTTGGTGACGTTCAGCGGGCCAGCCAGGGTAATCGTGCCGGAAGCGAGCTTGAGGGTGTCGCCGTCTTTGGCACTGCCCAGCAGATCGCGCAGGCTGCCAGCGCCGCTGTCAGCGGTGCTGGTGATGGCGGTACCGGATGGTGGCGGCGGCGTGACGGTACCGCCATCACCACAGGCGGTCAGCAAAAGCGTGAGTGAGACCAGCGCCAGACCTGCCATGTGCTGCCGTGTATGCATAAAGCCTCCGCACCACCTTCGACCTGTTCTGATGCATTCGATTTGACTGAAGGTGAGTAAATCATAAGACGCCGGGGGCATACCTGGCTACGCTTTTTTGTTACCGCTTGTGAACAGTTGCAGTGGCCAGGAAGTCGGATTCAACCTGACAGCCCGTACAATTAAAGCGCTCACCACATCCCCCACTGCTGAGGATCCGTTATGGGAATTCCGGCTCAGGCCACACACGGTGCTCTTGCCTCTCCAACGCTGACTGTCCAACTCGACAAGGAAATCTGCCGCCTCATCTGGAACGGCTACACCCTGCCGCTCTCAGAGAAATGGGTGGTGTTCTACGCCCTGCTGGCCGTCAACCATGAGCGCCACGTCGGCACGGACGAGATCTGCGACCACCACCCCTGGAGCCGCCTGAGTCCCAGCGTAGCGGGCCGGGATTTGTGGCGCTTTACCCGCGCGCAGGAACCAGGGCTGTTCGGGCAGCGGATCACCAGCAGTCCGGCCCGGCAAGCCTCCAAGCTCTTTAGTCTGCTCCTGGAACCGCTTTCTCAACTCCGCTTCGATCCAGCGCGCCCGGCGATCTTCGATCATCTGCGTTCCCTGCGCAGCCACCGCAATACGGTGGCTGTGGAACTGGGGGAATGCACGCTGCTGCTCCAGAGTGGACTGGTTGCCCAGGCGCTTGAGCGCCTGGAGGCCATGCAGGACTGCACCTTGTCGGCGAACGAACAGGCCCAGATTTTGACCCTGACCACCATGGGTCTGGAGGAACAGGGCGGGATCGACGCGACGAGGCCCCAGATCCCCCTGCTCCTCTCGGCGCTGCATCTTCCCGGCCTCAACCGGCTTAACCGTGCCCGCTTACTGGTCCGGGTGGCGCGGTATAACACCCTCAAGGGACACTATGATCAGGCGCACCGGTATTTCGTGAGCCTGCGGTCGCTGCTGGTTCCCGAAGACGGCGTGGAGTACTGCTGGTTTCACATCAATTACGGCGTGTATCTGCGCCGGACCGGACATCTGGAGCGGGCTATCCATCACCAGCGTCTGGCGCACGATGTGGCGCAGGTGGCGCAGTGGTGGCACGGCGTGTATTCCGCGCGTTCCAACCTGACGCTGATGCACCTGGCTTTGGCCGAAAAAAGCCCGCCGCTGCACCGTCAGCGCTTACTGCGTCAGGCGCTCGACTGGGCCTTGCGGGCGCATTCGACCGTCACCCTGACCCGGCAGCCGCTGGCGATGGCCGAAACGTCGGTGCTGGTGGCGCGCACGTACCGACTGCTGGAACAGACCAGGGAGGCGCGTCACTGGCTCGAGAATGCCCGCCAAGTGGAGCATCACCCGGAGTTGTCGCTGCATCTGGCGGTCGTGTGGGACGAACAGGCCCTGCTGGAAGAGCAGGGCGGTCACCACTTTCACGCCCACTTGGCCCGCGTGCAGGCGGCCACCTGCCGGGGCGAGCAGGAATAGCTTCCTGGTCGCCGCAACTGTTCACAAGCGGTAACAAAAAAGCGTAGCCAGACACCTGCTCAGGGTCTTATGATTTGCTCACCTTCAGTGAAGTCGAATAGACCAGGACAGTTCGAAGGTGGTGTGAAGGGAGCATCAGCACCCACGCCCGGTCCAGCTTCTGGCTTGGATAGATCAGCTTCGGCAAATGATAGACCATACTTTCCATTTCCCAATTCATTCTTAATCGCCCTACATGGCTATCTTCTCGATCTTCTTGCAAGACAAGCAAAGGAGTCATTATGTTCGGAACACGCCACCACCGCCGAGTGTCGTTCCCAACCGCCATCGTTGTGCTGGCTGCAGCACTGTTCGCCTCCCAGGCACAGGCCGAAGACCGCGCCCTGTTAATCGGCATCGGCCAGTATCAAGGTGGCGTGACTCTGCCGGGAGTTTCTGACGATCCGGTGCTGATGCGCGACATCGTCAAAAAAATGGGCTTTGCTGACAATCAGATCAAGTTGCTGGAAGACCGCGACGCCACCAAAGCGGGGATTTTGAGCAGCATGAAAAATTGGCTGGGGCAAAGCAAAGCCGGTGAGCGGGTGGTGTTTTATTTTAGCGGTCACGGCTCCCGGGTCAAAGACTTGAACGGCGACGAGGCCGACGGCTGCGACGAAGCGCTGGTGCCATATGACCTCGACAACCTTCTGATCGACGACGAACTGGGCGAGGCGATTGCCGCCCTGCCGAGCAACAACGTCTTGGTGGTACTGGACAGCTGCTTTAGCGGCACCGCCACAAAATCGCAAATCACTGGGCAAAGTGCTGGAAGCCGCCTGCGCCCCAAAGTGCTGCAAAAGAGCGGCGCTATGGCCTGCGACAAGGCGATTAACATCAGCAAGGGCGCGCGCGGCACGGGGGTTGTCGGCCTGAAAGAAGAGAGCCTCCGGGTAATTCCCACCCCTGCCGACCCTGCGCCCACCGCTCGCAACCAAACCTTGATTGAATTTGACGCCGCCGCGCCCAACGAAGTGGCCCTGACCGATGAGGGCGGCAGCTTGTTTACCCTGGGACTGCACGAAAAAGTCATGGCCACCAAGGGGCCGGTCAGCTTCGCCGAATTGCGCGAGTATACGGCCCAGTACATCCGTACCAAAGTCAACGCGTTGGGTGACATCGGCTTTCTGGCCTACCATCCGCAGCTCCAAGGCCCCGAAGCGCTGCTCAGTCAGAATATGTTGCAGTTTGGCCGTGCTGCGCAGGCCGCCCCGTCACTGCCCGAAATCACTGCTGTTAACTCTGGGCGCGAGCTGCTTGACCGCTACCTCAACACCAGCGCTTTTAAGGTGGAGATCCACAGCAATCAGCCAACGTACAAGCTGGGCGAAGCGATTCGCTATCAGATTTACAGCAGCGACGACGGCTACCTCAATTTGCTGGAACTCGACGAACAAGGCAACATCGCCGTGCTGTTTCCCAACAAGTACAACCCAAACAATCAAATCATTGGCGGGGAGACCAACCGCTTTCCCAGCCTTCAGTTTGGCAATTACGATTTCCGGGCGGTTGAGCCGTATGGCAAAACCCGTGTGGTCGCCCTGATTACGCCGGAGCCGCTCAACCTCTACAACGCTCCCGGCAATATCAACGGCGACTTTCGGGTGCTGCTCAACGTTGCTCAGTTCCAAAAACTGGCCGCCATGCTGAAAGCCACCGGAGTCATGCCGCTCCCGACCGGCACCACTTTTGGAGCCAGCAGCGCCGATATTGAGGTCAGGCCATGAACAAAATTGGGCGGGCGACCTTGCTGAGCTTGTCCCTGCTGAGCGCCAGCGCTGCCGCCCAGCCTGCCAGTTCACCGACCCGCGACGCTTTGCTGGCCCGCTTGAAGAGCATTGGTGTCCAACAAATTATGCGCGTGGCCCTCTGCCCTGACGGACGCCGCTTCACGCTCGGCGCAGTGCGCCCTCCCCTCTCGCCCAAGCTGCCCGGTACGCTTGCCGCCTCTGACGCTATACCGCAAGGTTTCATTCAAGTCCAGCAAGGCGAGAGCCGCAGCCTGACGGTATTCGCCCTGATCAGTGGGCAACCCAAAGCATTGGCCTGCACGCTGGTCAAAGGCCAACTGGCCGTTTTTGTGGTTGCAGATACGGCGCAAGGCGTTCAGGTCACGCGCCTTAATGGTCAAACGCGGACGGTGGACTGGGAGGTGATCAGCGCTTCGGGCGACGCACGGGGCACGGATGTGGCTGTCGACGAGCGCGGAGAGGTGTTCGTGGTTTCCACCGTCAACGACCTGCTGCCGCTGGGCACCCACAGCGGTGTCGTCAGGCAAACGGTGCTGGTGCAGCGGCTGAGCAAAGAAGGCAAAGTCCTGTGGAACCAGCGACTGACCTCAGCAGGCCCAAACGCCGAGGACGGGGCGGCCCACATCGCGCTGCAAGGCCAAAACGCCGTCTGGGTGACGGGACAGACCAGCGGTTGGTTTGGGACCCTGCCGCCCGCTGAAGCGGCACTGAAGGCCAACGCGGGGCAAAAAGATATCTTTTTGGCGCGGCTGGAAAGTGGGCAGGGCCGTGTGATAGCCCAGACCCAAGTGGGCAGCGACCAAAATGACGTGGTTTCGGCACTGCTGACCACTCCAACCGGCGTCTGGCTGGCCGGTTATACCTACGGCGCACTGACGGGTGAGGCGGGCGGCGGCGCAGACGCCTTTGCCGCCAAATTCAACAATCTGGGCCAACTCCACTGGCTCAGGCAATTTGCTACCCCCCAGGTCGAAGCGTTCACGTCGCTGGTCAGCTTGCCGGGTGGCCAAATCATGGCGGCGGGCTACAGCGAAGAAACCCCGCAAAACAGCGGCCTGACCCAACGCTTTTCCAGTAGCGGTCAAGTCCTGGCGCGGCAACTCCTCACGCGGGCGCAGGGGATGAGCATTTTTACTTTGGCCGCCGACCCAGCGGGCCGCGTGTATCTGGGCGGCGTCTCTGGCAGCGGCGCACTGTTCGCTCAACTTAGCGCCGACTTGCAGCCGGTCTGGGCGCTGCCGTTTGATCAATTGGCCGAACACCTTGACCCCGAACCCTCCGCCACACCGTAAGGCCAGTTCTTCAGGAGACTCCCCATGCCGTATTCGCGTTTTTTTCCTTTGTGGGCACTGTGGGCGCTGCTGGCTGGTTTGGCGCTCAATCAGTCCAGTCTGGCTCAGAGTAGCCCAGCCTCGCCGCAACTCAGCGTCACGGACTACACCTGGAGCGAAAACGGCGACAGCGTAGAACTCAAGTTAAAAATTGCAGGCCTGAGCGAGCGGGCCGAGTTGCGCCCTTACCTGCGCGGCGGCACCGCTTCACGCGCCGAGACCAAAGGCACCGGGGTCTTTCCCTCGGCGGGTCCGCAGCAAGTTATCCTGACACTCGCAGTGCCGCCCGCTCAGCGCTGGCAGCCGCTGAGTATTGGTATCGGTGGATTTGGGAACAATCAAGAAGCCGATTTTAATGTGAGTGCGCCCCAAGGCGATCTGTATGTGCTGGCGGTAGGTGTCAAGACCTTCGGCGGCCCCGATTCCAGTTTCCCCGATTTGAACTACACCGTCGCTGACGCTCAGGCGCTGGTCAAGTTGCTGGATGGTCAGCACGGTAGGCTCTACCGCAAAGTCAACACCTTTTTACTGACCGAAGAAAAAGCCACCCGCACCAATGTCTTGGCAACCATGCAAAGCATCGTGCGGCAGGCCAGCGCCAACGATACGGTGATCGCCCTGTTTTCCTCGCACGGTACCGAGCAGGGGGGGCAGTATTACGCCATGCTGTACGGCGGCGACGCCCGCAAGTTTGACACTACAGCCATCACCGGTCAGGAACTGGGAGCCTTTTACAACCAAATCAAGGCCAAAACTTTGCTGCTGTTGGATACTTGCGCCTCCGGGCAGGCCATCAGCGGCCCCGGCACTGCCCGCCAACCCGCCACCCAGCAACTGATCAGTACGCTGGAAAGTGCCACCAAAAGCGCTTCAGCCAGCAAAAGCAAAGGCGGTGTCAACGAATACCGCTCGTGGATCACGGCGGCGCAGGCCAATCAGGAATCGCTCGAAGAACCGTCCCTCGGACACGGACTGTTTACCTACGCCGTTCTGGAAGCGCTCAGCGGGAAGTTTGACAGCAGCGCAGCCACCGAAGCGGGCATGGATGCCCAGCGTCAGCGTGACGACATCCAAGCCACCCAACTGCTGACCTACGTCGTAGAACGGGTGCGCGACCTCAGTTCTCAGTACGCCACCACGCTGCCGCAGCGCCACGTTCCCTATTACACCCTGATTGCCAATTCGTTTCCGGTGGTGCAACTCAATGTCACAGTCAATGTGACCATCAATGTCACGGGTAATGTTCTCCTGCCGCCCACTGTCAACGCTGATCCCACCCCGCCCGCTGCCCCAGCGGTCAACGGCCCCGCACCTGATGCAGCGCAGGGCGTGTTTGCACGGGCCTTTGGCGGCAAAGATAACAACTCCGGCGCACCAGATTTCCCGGTAAAGTCGCTGCAAAAAGCCTTAGACCTTCAAGTGGGAAGCCGCGTGACCTTGTCGCCAGGGGAATACAGCTTGCCCAAAGACGGTCTGACGATCAGCCGCCCGCTGACCATCACGGCTCAAGGCGGCGCTGTTACGCTGCGCTGCTTGCCTGACAGCGACGGGCTTATTGCGAAGGCTGAAAACGTCAAGCTCGAAGGGCTGCGCTTCGTCGGATGCGCTCTGGCCCTGGCAGTCAGGAGCGGCAGCACCCTGATCATCGGCGGCGAATTCAGGGGCAATCAACAAGCTCTGCTGGTATCCGGTGGCCAAGCCAGTGTTCAGAACACCTTGTTCGCCGAAAACGGCGCGAATGGCTCCACGACCGCCGCCGTGCGGCAAAGCGGCAGATTGAGTTTTGAGGGCGGCAGTTTCCAAAACAACGATCTTGGAGCTATTCGCGCCGATGGCGACAGTCTACTTAAAATTAACAACGTCAATTTTGTCAACAACTCCCGCAGCGTTTCCGATGGTGGCCATATCTATTTGCTCGGCAATGCCCAGCTTGATCTCAACCAAGCCAGCTTCGTGGGCGCACAGTTTTCATTGGTTTCCCTGTCTAAACCCAAGACGGCCAAACTCTGCAATTTCTCTGATCAAACCCCACACAAGACCTATCAAGTCAGTGGCGCTTGTTCCTAACAAACTTTGTTGTTTAATTTCAAAGGAGAAAGTATGAAGCATTTGAAACGAAAGCTGATTCTTAAGCTATCCGGACTTGTAATGGGTGTTTCGTTGCTGCTTACAGCTTGTTCAGGCGGTGGTGGGAGTGGTGGTGGCGGCGGTGGTGGGAGTGGCGATCAGGGCCAGCCCAAGATCGGCTTGGGTGTGGGCGTGACCAATACCGTGTCATGCCAAGCGGCCAACGGCCTGACGCGCACTGCTCCAGCGACGGCCATTACGCTGGCGCTGCGTGACAAAACTGGAACGCCGGTTGCTCCCAATGCCAATCACACGGTCACGCTCAACCTCAAAACGCCGGACGGCTCAACCTACACGTTCAAAAACCCCTACAATCCCGATACCGAAGACAACAAGACCTTTCAGGCCTCCGAGAACTACTTCATTCTCTGCGCCGCGCCGCTCAGCGGCAACTATGAGATCAGCGGCAACATTGATGGACAAGGAGTCAGCGACAATCAGCCGTTGGTGGCCGTCACACCGCCGCAGAGCCTTGGCAACTCCACCCTCAAAGTGCAGAGCTTGAATGCTGCCGAAGCCCAGTTCACCGCGCCAGCAGATACGCAGGCCGCCATCGTCAACTACTACAGGGGCAACCAGAATGACAGCGGCATCTACAGCGGCTACCGCGTCGGCTTTGGGTCCAAGAGTGCGTCGCCTGAGGTGACCATTAGCCAGACCCCTCCAGAAAAACCTAAAAAGACCTGCGACGAGGATTGCCAAGACAGAGCGCGAGAGAAAGCTCAACAAGTGCCGGATAAGACTATTCCTGGTACTCCCCCACCCGATGATGGCGGGGGGAGTAGCAACGTGGTGTTCGGTCCACCCATCCAGTTCCGAGGCGGGCTGATGTGGGCCAGCGGCGCGGTGTTCGGCAAGAATACAACGGCAGACAAAAGCGCGGGGCCCGGCCTCCGTACCCAAGCGCTCAGTGGAGCGCAAAGTATCGCGCTGACGCTGCCAGCGGGCCACATGCGCGGCGAGCCGTATTACGCCGAAATTATTACCTCGGATAAATTGTTGGGCGCTACGACTGCGCCGGAGAGCTTGGGGCGGGTGGATCTGAAGGTGGTCTATACGCCGGTGGTCACGCCGATTGACGCCGACACCACTGAGTGGCAAGCCCGTTTGTCGGCGGCCCCGATGACGGTCAAAAACCAAGCCGAAAAGGCCTACCAAAGCCTCACCACCAGCCTGATGACCAAAGACGGCTTCCCCTCAGTACGGACTTGGAGTGTCAAAGTGCGTGGCCCCGGTAACGCGCTCATCTGGGAATATAACTATCCAGCCTTCACGCCCTATGTGCTAACGGCAGCTCCGATCTATCCCGATCAGCAAATAGCGGGCAACTACACGGCTGATTTTACTGCGCCCGGCGTGGGTGTGAGGACGCAAACCTTCGCTGTAGCCAGCGCCTTACCCCTCCCAGTCCCCAACGACGCCACCCTTCGCCTCAAGCCTGATCTGAGCGGCTTTACCTTTACTGCGCCCAGCGGTCCGCGCTCGCACTGGGTGTATGTCACCGAGTCTGGCAAAGAAGGACTGGTGGCGGCCCGCACCTGCGTTGTCAATGCGGGCCAGACGTGCAACATAGACAAGAAAGTGACGCTTGCGGCCGATAAGCGCTACATGTTCACCTTGATCTCCACCGAAGCGCCGCTTGACCTTAATCCCTTGCTCAGCGGCACCGATTGGAATTTTGCCCAACCGATTCGCTGGGCCATACAATACAAGGATGCCGCCAGTAACCCGATCGTGGTCACTCCAGTCGACACCTCGGACCTGCTGGTGGCGGATGCGAGTGACCTGACCAACATCTCGGTTGAGGCCAGCAAGCCAGTGCAATTTGGCACCTTCGATGCCAAAACCAAGACGCCCCTCAACCTTCCTGGCATCAACTGGACAATCCCCAGTCCATCCAGGCCAGGGATTGTCAGTGTCGATGCTTCCACCGGCCTGGTGAAGAGCAGCGGCAAAGACCTGGGACGTTTCAAGATTGTCGCCGCCGCTAATAGCCGAACCGGCACATCCATAGAGTTTTCGGTCTTCGGCTTGGTTTGCGCGGGCGGACAATCGAGCGGCGGCGCAGCTTTGTTGTGCAAATTCAGGGACGCACAGGGCAAAATCTTCACCAACCTGCCTTATACCGTACAGGCTCCTGGCTGGAACAACGATCAGCCCTTTTTGGTCAATGAAGAAGTGATGGGGGGTAATCAAGGAGCGCTAGCCTTCGATAAATTCAATGGAATATTGCTGCCGGGTGCGGCCACCTACAATTTTGAGGTCAAGGCAGGAGGGAAAACCTTTAGGGATACTGCCAGCATCGATGCAAACGGCGCGGCGATGGACGCACCCACGCCCACCCTTCAAAGCGAAGGTGGACAAAATTACCTGACTCTCAATCTCAATACAGCCCCAGACACCAAATCGGCCCGCATCGAACTCAAGTGCGCGCAAGCCTGCACCGACACGTACATGCCGGTTATCGTCCAGGCGCAGGGAGGCGCGAGCGTGGTTACGCTCCCCAGCTTTGCCTTGCCCAGCTCCAGCGGCGGCGACTTCGGCACGCCCAAATTGCAGTACACCGTCACCACCTACAATGTAGATTTGACCCAGCCCGACCCGGATCTGCCAGATCAATTTAAATCCGCTACCGGGGGCAACTTCTTCTTTATCTGTAGCGACAACCGCATTAGGTCAAGTTGCGGCGACCCAAGGTCTCGGTAATTCGGTACTCCAGGGCCCTTATGCAGGGTTGATTCAATGAGGTGCAGCGGCTGAAGACTGAGAGTTACAGCGTAGGACTTACGCGAAACTCAGAGATGGGTTTTTCAGTTTAGGACTTATGCGAAACTGGGCAAATTCGAGATTCTGAGCTGGTGGGAAGACCTCGAAGCGTCAGTCGAAAACGGTACTGCGAGTTTTTGGTTGCAACACAGATCAATCGGACACAGACCTATTTTGCTGACCACGTCGACGACTTTGCTCACGGCGCGGCTCAGCGCTATCTGCAAAGAGACTGCCGCGACATTACCGTGGAGTCAAGGCCCAGTTGAAGGTGTGGTCAACAAGATCAAGCTCATTAAGCGGCAGGTGTATGGCCGGGCAGGCTTCTGTACCCTGCGGAGCATGGTCTTGTTTGCCTTCGAGCACCAAAGCTGAAGCAGAACCGAGATTCGGGGGTCACGTCAGTCAGCACGCCCGTTCCCGCTGGCCAGATCACCTCGAGATCGCTCCTTCACCAGCGGCGATAGCCGGTTGTCAGAGGCACCCCAGCACAATGTGCCGCTCTATGCTGAGCACCATGCCCGTAACTTCTCCTCCTCATGGAGCACCTAGGCGCTGGTCGGCGCTCGCTGGGCTGGCCACCGGCCTGTTCTTCACCATGGCACCGTGGTTCTCAGCGGCGGCGCTGTTGCCGCAGCTACGCGAGCTGTGGACACTGACCGATGTGGCTTCGGCATGGTTGACCCTGGCTGTCCAACTGGGATTCGTGCTGGGTGCCGTCCTCAGTGCCGCGCTCAACCTCGCTGACCGAGTGACGCCCCAGCGGTTGATCCTGGCGGGCGGCCTCCTCGCAGCCGCGAGTAATTTAGGCCTGCTGTTTGCCAGTGGTCTCGTTCCTGCCACGCTGCTGCGCGCGTTGACTGGGGCTGCATTGGCACTGGTTTACCCTTCGGCACTGAAAGCCATGTCGGCCTGGTTTGTCACTGGACGTGGGGTCGCGCTCGGCGTGATGGTCGGGGGACTGACGCTGGGATCGGCCTTGCCTCACTTGATCAACGGCTTCGGCGGTGCCAATTGGCGCGTGGTCATCGTGACCACCAGTCTGCTGGCGGCGCTCGGCGGCTTGATTGCCGCGCGGGTGGAAGAGGGGCCTTACCGGTTTCCGGCGGCCACCTTTCAGCCAGCCCAGGCCTGGAAGATGCTCAGCGGACGGGGCATGCGGCTGGCCACCTTGGGCTATCTGGGCCACATGTGGGAGTTATACGCCATGTGGGCCTGGTTCGCCGCTTTCTTCAGCCAGGTACTTGCAGGCCCCGCTGATCCTGGGCACCGTGAAGCGGCGTTTGCCACCTTCGCCGTGATCGGCATCGGCGCACTCGGCTGCGCTCTGGGAGGTGTGCTCGGTGATCGGTGGGGCCGGACTCGTCTCGTAATTCTGGCGTTGGCCTGCTCGGGTGGTTGCGCACTGGCCTTGGCTGGGCTGCTGCTGTTGGGCGCTTCTCCGACGGTCTTGCTGGCCGTGAGTCTCATCTGGGGGTTTTGGATCATCGCGGACTCTGCCCAGTTCTCAGCCATCACCAGCGAGATCAGTGATTCTGCTTACGTCGGCACGGCCCTGACCGCGCAGTTGGGACTGGGCTATACCTTGACGGCCGTGAGTATTGCGCTGGTGCCCATCTTGGTGCGTTTGAGCGGCTGGCCAGCGACGTTTGTGTTGCTGGCCCTGGGACCGGTGGTCGGTATTTTCGCTATTCGCCTGTTGTCCGGACTGCCTGAGGCCACTCGAACCGCCGGTGGACGCGGCTGAATGTTCTTGTTGTGAGCACCATCTAGCAAGCCGTCTGTCTTTATGCCGTGCAGGTCGTAGCACCAATCAACGGGCAGGATGACGATTCACAGCGGAGCACCTCTTGGCGGGCGGTGGGATTTCGTCTGTTCAGGCGAGCCGCCGTCCTTCAATATTCCGGCAAGCCGTCCAGTTCGTTCCAGCGCCCCCCTCGCTACTGACCGGCCCGCTGCCCTTCCAGCAACAGTGGATCGTAGAAAGCCCGGAGCAGCATCATCACTTCCCTATACGCGGGAGCGGTCAGACCCGTGCGTCTCAGGTAGTGCTGCCAGCGGGCCGTAAGGGCGGGGTTCGCAGCAAACTCAGCCCCCAGAATGATCGGCACCTGTTCTTGTAGGGTTGCCCGAGCCGCGAGGCTCCGCGTGGGGGCTTCTGCGACCGCTGCGGCCTGAAACGGCTCGGTCGTCAGAATCATCGGCAAGTCGCCAATGTCTTTCATCCGAGTGGTCAATGCGCCGAGTTCGACCAGGGCCGCAAACTTCTCGGTGATGACCGTTTCCAGGGGATAGACCGTCACGGCCACGCGCTCGTCCAGCAGCAGTGGTGGAAAGAAAAGCTTGACAGGAGCGAGCGTGATCACGTTTCCGAACGACACGTCCAGTTGAAGGGTGACCTGTGAGGGACCGGAGATGACCCGCAGCCGGGCCGTGACTCCTGGATACGTCAGGTGCGCATTGATCGGGGCCACCTGAATGCTGGCGGCGTCAAAGCTGAGTCCGTCCCCGAACAGCAGTTCGCACAACGTCACCAACCTAGGAAGCTATTACAAGATGGATTGAATACTGCTTAACGCGCTCTGGATGGGTATTTCCCAGCTGTGCTGAGGCTGTTGTGTATATTCGGCCTCTGGCCGCACCCACAAGGCAAAGTCGTCTCAGGGGTGAGCTTGGGAGCTGTCGCCGTCCAGCTTGAAGCGCATGGTTTCAAAATCCGGCAAGGTGGCCTCTGGAGTGCCATTCAGGTCAAACGCGTGCTCGACAGACACCAAATCTGCAATTTTGGATTCAGTGCATGAATTTGACATTCGCTGAATACCCGGCTATATTAAAGAAATCAAGGCGGCCTTCGGGTCGCCTTTTCTACTGCGTTTGTGGGGCCTTCGCGCTTGTCTGAAACGATGAATGGCGTTTGGCCTGTTATCACGTTAAGCTCATCCTTTGATGACTGGAGTCAGCCTGGCAACCCACACATCCAGGCTGCGCCAGCGCCTAAGCCAGAGCCGAGAAAGAAAGGGTTATTGGAACGGTGGGGGATTGGGAGAAATTGAAGGGCAGAGCCCCCCAGCATTTGAAGCATTTTAAGAATTCCAATTCACTTCTGATTTACTAATCGCTTTCTTTTTTAGAAATAGGGATTCAGGGAGTGACCTTAGCTTTCTTTGCTTACCCGCCTGGGCATTCCTGTGCGCCTGTTTTTTAGTCGATCAAGCGACGCTGGGGCGAACACCCAACCTGTTTACTCTTGGTCGACTTGTGCTGGCAGGTCTAGGCGGGTCAGGCGTCCGTCATCCATAGCGACCCGGACCCCGTTGCGCCCCTGGCGCTTGGCAGCGTATAGGGCTGCGTCGGCGCGGCGCATCACATCGTTCAGGTCTTCCCCGATGACGCACTCGGCCACCCCGAAGCTGGCGGTCAGCCCACCGACTTGGTCGAAGACATGCTGATAGAGGTCTTGTCTCGCAGTCTCGGCCAACGCCTTGCCCCCCTGTTTGTGCACATCGGGCAGCACCAGCATGAACTCTTCACCGCCCCAGCGGGCCATAAACTGCTCGCCGTGAAGGTGCCTACTCACCACCCGGCCCGTCTCACGCAGCACCATGTCTCCGGTCTGATGACCATAGGTGTCGTTGACCTGTTTGAAATGGTCGATGTCGAGCATCACCACGCTGAATTTGCGCCCGGTCCGCATCATACCTTCCAGTTGCTGCTGAGCAGAAAGGCGGTTGGGGAGGCCAGTCAGCACGTCAAGGAAGGCGACGGCGCGGACCTGATCGAGCTGCTGGCGAAGTCGGCCGACGGCGACTTGTACCAGGACCAGCGTCATGCTGGCGATCAGGAACTGCACCACCGACGCCACTATCCGGTAGGTCAGCAGACCGCCCATCTTGAGTGTCCAGAGGTGACTCAGGCAGATCAGCAAGGAAATGACGAAGATGGCAGCGCACACTTGAATGGCGCGGTCTGCGCGGAACGCGACGAAAGCTGTGGCGTACAGCACAGCGAACCAGTAAGAACTTTCGCTGAGCATCTGATGGTGGAGCACAAACCAGAAGAATTGACGGTCAAGTCCCAACAGAAAGTACACCGCCGTCGCCACAAATGAGATACGCGTGGCGAGCGTGACACTCAGCAGATTGAAGGCCACGACTCCGGTTACGACCAGTAAAATGACGGCCAGCAGGGGCAAAGCCACACGGTCAAGCGCGTCGACTTCGCTCCATTGGCTGGCCAGCGCAGCAATGCAGGCCAGCGCCCCGATCGGCCCGAGACACAGGAACACCATCCGCAGCATAGAATTCAGTGCCTGGGCGGTCATGATTTCAGTGCCGGCAGTTTTCTTGTCCGAGCTGACGCTTGAATGTGATTTCACACCAAGAGAGGAGAGCAGGCCTTTCACGAATAGAGTTTCGTAAAGGGGAAAGGTGCCTGCCAGTAGAAGAGAAGTCGGTCATTCCATAGATGGATCTGCATTGACTGTCTCGTCTCGAACATGTCATTTCTCCTAATTCCTTCCCAGAATAACCTTTGATGCGGTGGTCTGAACGGTTGTCTTAACTTAACTGGCATTACGGTAGGGGGATTCGCGCCCTTTCTGCTCTCAATATAATAACAGGTAATGTTATTAAAATAAAGTATCTGTTATTTTTCATGCTACTATCTACACATGACACGTGCAGATGAATACAACGCCGTGACGGAAGCTCCGAAGGCGGTACGGGTGCAGCTCGCCCGACTGGGCATCAATCAAGCCGAGTTGGAGCGGCGCTTAGGTGTCAAGCCGAGCGTGGTAAGCCGAGCGCTTAACGGCTCACCTTTGGATCAGCGCTCAACAACTTGGCCAGCCATGCTTGAGGAGCTGGGCTTAGAGGTGGTGATTCGGCCCAAAGACAAAGCCAGCACTGCTGAGTTTGACGCTGCTGAAACAGCCGCCGTACTCGCTGACCACCCGGAGATTCTGGAGCGCTTGAAGCGCCTAGAGCGTGATGAAGAAGAGTTCTTTCCCATCGAAGAAGTGGCCGCAAAGTACGGCGTCAAACTCTGAATGCCCCCAAAGAAGAAGTCAACAAAGCCGACCAGTACGTTGCCAGAAGTGGAAGCGGTCACGATTTACCGACTGATTTTCACAGCTTCAGCTCGTGGCGACGTGGGAGAGATCAGCGACGTAAGCACGCGGGCCGCCGTCTTGAAGCGTGTGGCCGGGCTGAACACCGAGCCGACCAGACAGGGCAAAGCTCTAGGGGATGACCTTAAAGGCCTCCGAAGTGTGCGAGCTGCTGGCCAGCGCTACCGCGTGCTGTACCGCGTCTTTGAAGAGGCGGGCCGCGTGGTGATCGTAGTGGTGGGCATCCGGCAGGAAGGCAGCAAAAAAGACGTGTACAAGGTGGCCAGCAAGCGGCTGGGTACATAACGCTGTAAAGAAGTGAGGCCACCCAGCCGGACGACGTGAAACGACAGATCCCGGCTACTGCCGAGCCGAGGGCCGCACAGCTGCACGCGCCGCCGGTCACGACGTTTCCTGACGGTATTCACGCCCCTCCGTGGTACATGATCAGGCGAACGGCACAGCCCAAGGAGGACACCGAGAATGCATAGATCACACCGGTTTTTACAGCACCGTTTCATGAGAACCCTGTCCATTGGCCTGCTGCTCAGCGTCTCGGCTCAGGCCACGTAGTACGTGGTCAAGATGACTGACGCCCGCTTTCAGCCCAACATGTTCCGCCTTTCCTTGAATGGGCGAACGGTCGCGCTGACCAACAACGAGAGCAGCAGCGTGAACTTGACGCCACTGGTCAAGGCAGGCAAGAACACCCTGATTATCGACTCCACTCCCGGCGAGAACACCGATGCTTACACCAATGTCGTGCTGACACTCGGCGCGGGCGAGAACGGGAAATGGCGCACCCTTTACAAGCAGGAGGTGGGCCAGGGGTCCACGGCAGGCCGCACCGAGTACGCCTTTGTGGCGACCCCTGATCCGTCCCCCAAGGCGGGACCAGTCAGCGTGAGCGCGAAGTTCAAAAGTTTCCAGCCCGCCGAATTTAAAGTGACGCTCAACGGTCAGGCCATCACGACGCTGACCGCCAACGGCAGCGCGGAATTGACGCCGTTTCTTAAGCCGGGCAAGAACCTGCTGACGGTCAAGTACAAACGGGGCAAGCCCAGGTAAGCAACCCGAATCTTTGCCGGTATCAATAAGGGGCTTCACTCAGCAGTGAAGCCCCTCAGATGATCTCAGGCAGGTTAAATTGGTGCTGACTTACCCGCTGAAGCTCCTCTCAAGCCGGGGGCTTGGACACCACCCACACTTCCACCTCCCTCTTCGGTACCTCGTTGAATTGACCTTTCCGAATTTGCACCACTTGCAGCTTTTGCGGTATCGTGAAGGATGACTCCAGCACGTCACGAACCCCACGCCCTGCTGACCATCGCCGAGGTCGCTCAGCTTCTCCACTTGAGCGACGACACGGTACGTCGCCAGATCAAAGAGGGTGATCTTCCGGCGATCCGTTTAGGCACCACACCCAAAGGCCGCGCACGTTACCGGGTCGCTCAGGACGTGGTGGCGCGGTTGCTGGCCGGTCACGCGCAGCCGCCTGTGCCAGCGCCCCTCCTCGCTTCTGAGCGTCTGCAAGCGGTCTTCGCCGAACTCAGTGATGAGCAGCAGGAGGCGCTGGTTGCTCAGGCCATTGAGTGGGCGCGGCGAGATCAGCTTGCTCCTTTTTCGGTAAACCGTTCACCGGAACCCAGCCGCGCTGAAATTGAACGCCGCTTCGCATCTTCTAAAGTGCTGGCGGCTGAGCGAAACGGTGGCTGAACCGCTACGACTGGTCGTTGACATTCAGGTGCTCCTCAGTGGTGAGGCCCCCCGCATCGTCTGCGACAGGAGGCGCAACAGGTCTGAACTGACTTGCCGATTCGGCTGAAACTCTGCACCGACGCGCCAAACAGTTAACGGTGTAGTCCTGGTCAGGGGAGTTGATTTACTTTGTAGTATTGTTGCTACAAAGGAGCAACCATGACCAGAATGAGTGCCAGAGAGTTCAATCAACAAGTCAGTAGAGCCCGCCAGGCCGCGCTTGAGGATCCGGTCTTCATTACTGAGCGGGGACAGCCCAAGCATGTCCTGCTGAGCATTGAGGCTTATGAAGCCCTGACCGGCAATCACCGCCCCATTGCCGATCTCCTGCACTTGGAGGAGGATCTGGAGCTTGAACTTCCCAAGGCTTCAGGGTTAGCACGCGCCGCAGAGTTCGATTGAACGGCATTCTGCTGGATACCAACGTCATCTCGGAACTGCGGAAAGTGAATGCTGGTCGAGCTGATCCACAGGTGGCGCAGTGGGCCGCTGGAGTGCAGACGAGTCAACTGTATCTGTCGGTCATCACCGTTCAGGAACTGGAGATGGGCATTTTGCTCAGGGAACGCCGGGACACGCAGCAAGGAGCCGCCTTGCGGTTGTGGTTTGAGCGGCAGGTGTTGCCCACCTTCGCAGGGCGAATTCTCCCTGTGACGCTGGCCGTGGCGAGGCAGTGTGCGGCCCTGAACCTTCCAGATCCGAAGCCAGAACGAGACGGGCTGATCGCGGCCACGGCGCTGGTTCACAACCTGATGATGGCCACGCGCAACACCAAAGACTTTCAGGGCACTGGGGTTCAGTTGCTCAATCCTTGGCAGTCCGACACAATCCATTGAACGAGAGATCGCAGGCCAGTGAACGCGCACAGCACCGCCGCCGTGAGGGAAGGGAGCAAAGGAAAAAGGCAACCCGGAGGTCGCCTTTGATTTCTTTAACATAGCGCCGTATGCGCGTCGAGTCAAATGTATTCGCTCGATTCCTTGCACAAGCGGGTCAGGCCTAACCGAACTAGGACTCAGGAGCGGTCGCCGACACTGCTCTAGACACTTTGCCGACCGCGCACATCTTGGCATTCTTCATGACTAGGCGCTGGCTTTGTGGGCGGTACTCACCCTCCAGTCGGAAGGTTTTAGATTTGCGCGGCAGCGTCTTCAGCGCGTCCAGCGAGGCCCAGACCTGCAAAGCAAAGGCTTCTTGCATGACGCCTTTGTCATTCGGCTCGATGTTGACCTCCAAGTATCCTTCCTCACTGTCCACGCTGATGAGCCGACCCGCCGCAATGAAATGAAAGCCCAGCTTGGGGGCTTCTGAGCTGATGGGCTTGTATTTGCCGAGTTCGAGGAGACTGACCCGGCCACCATCGGTGCGGGGCCACAATTCGACCTGAAGAAGCTGGTCAGCGGCAGGCGGGGCCATTTCAAAAGCCTGGCGTCTTCCGGCAGACACCAGCAAGGCCACGGTCTTATCGCCCACGGTCAGGGTTGCACCCTCTTCAGAGAGCTGAAGAAAGCCCTGGGCGTGGATGCTGGCGAAGAAGGGCAGGAAAAAGGGCTTTCTGGGCTTCTGAGCTTGGGGCTGCTCCGCTGGCGTGTCGGTCGGCTGTGGCTTGGTCATGGGGAGACCTCCTTGAATCCCGGAAACTATAGCGGGGCCAGCGCTCAAAAGGCATTACAGGCAGGTGCCTGCTCAGCGAAGGCGTGCAGGCACCTCTCCCCGGCTGGGTCCCAGATACATTCTGTCACCGATCGGCGGCGGACCTCATGGACAGCATCTGCTCAGTACGCACGCCTGAACCCTGAGCAAGCCGGTTCAGGCATCGTTCATGGGTCGTTCAGGGGCTCCCACGCATACTTCCCCCATCAAAGGAGAGCGCACCGGACAGACCGCCGAACCACCACCTCCGACTTTCCGCACACAAGGAGAACCATCATGCGTAACCTGATCACGTTGACCGCCCTGACCGCCCTCAGCCTCTTGAGCGCCAGCCACGCCCAGAGTGTTCGGAGCGCCATTCCTTCCCGCATCAACACCGCCACCGCTCTGGAGCCGGTCACCACTGAACCACTCAATACCGTCATCCATCCCTATACCGAAGTCCAACCGCCTCTCGCTGCGCCGCGTTGGTGCCGTTGGTTCAAGATGGGGGTGCCTGCGCTTCCTGTCGGCGGGTGGTATGTAACCACCACCTACAACATGTGGGAAGGAGAATACTGGGTTCTCCACTGCCGTGCTGCCACTGGCTTCAGCATGGCCCAACCCGCGAAAGTGGAGATGCAGATGGTACAGGACGTCATCAAGCTGCCCTGATCTGCACAGTCTCCACGCTCACCTCGCAATGGGTGGGCGTTTTCCTGTGAGAGCACACCGACGTCACAGGCGGCATTTCGGCAAGTTGAAGCGGCTGCTATGCTGCCCGTTATGCCTGCCGAATTTTCTGCGCGTGACCTCACCATCGAACTCGTGAACGCCGCGAGCGTGACCCATTCCCCGGGTGAAGTGGCCTTCCCAGACACTCTCCTGAACATCCTTGGACGCCTGCCCTACTTCCAAGCCAACCCACACGACCTCTGGACGGAGCAGATCGACAACGATCCGTTCGGACGCCGCAACGTCTATGCCTTGGTGCGCGGAACCGGTCCCAACACAGTGGTTCTCACCGGGCATTACGACGTCGTGCCTGTCTCGAACTATGGCCCCCACGCCGACGTTGCCTTCGATCCGGAGGCCCTGCTGCCGCGCCTGATTGCAGACCTGCGCGTCAACGCCCGCAGTGAGGCTGAGCGCCGCGCCCTGCACGACCTTGAGAGTGGTGACTTTTTGCCTGGACGCGGCGTGCTGGACATGAAATCTGGTCTGGCTGCCGGCATGGTGGCGTTGGCCGGGTTCGCCCAACAGAAACAGCGCAGTGGCAACCTGCTGTTCTTGGCTGTGGCCGATGAGGAAGTGAGTTCGCACGGCGCGCGCTGGGCGGCCCCTGCCCTTGCGAACCGGGCGGAACGCGAGGGGTGGGCGCTGCGGCTGGTGATTAACCTGGACGCGACCGGCGACAACGGTGACGGCAGCGAAGGGCAAGCGGTTTACATCGGTACCGTCGGGAAGCTTCTCGTCTCTGCTTTCGTGGTAGGCGTCGATACCCATGCCGGGTACGCGCTGGACGGTGTGAACGTCAACTTCCTCACCAGTGCACTGGCCCGCGCTTTCGAGTGCAATCCGGCCCTGACGGATCACAGTGACGGCGTCACGGGAACCCCGCCCACCATCCTCAAGCAGCAGGACCTCAAAACCGTCTACGACGTGACCACACCTGCCCGGGCGTGGCTGTGTGTCAATGCCCTGACGCACGGCATGGAAGCGCAGGCGGTTCTGGAGAACTTCACGGCAGTGGCCAAGACCGCTCTGGGTGAGGCCCTGCAGACTCTCCGTGACCGGGCTGAAGCGCTTGGCAACCATCAAAGCGCCGCCCACGGAGCCACGCCCCTGGTTCTGACCTCCGCACAGGTGCTGGATCAGGCCAGAATCAACACACCAGATTTCGACGAGGCGTATGCGAGGTTCGAGCTGACCCTCGACCCGCACCTCGACTATCCGACCCGGAGCGCACAGCTGACGGCGTGGTTGTGGGACGCGTCGGGGCTGCTCGGACCGGCGGCTGTTCTGGGGTTTGCCTCACTGCACTACCCGAACACCACACTGAGGACCGGCGAACCCAGCGTGGCGGCTACGCTTGATCTCGTCCGCGAAACCCTGCGTGAGGAGGAGGGACGGCTCGGGGTGCACATCGCGGAGCGGGCTGTATTTACCGGCATCAGTGACATGAGCTGGTTTGGGCAGACAGACCCGGCCGACATTCAGTTCGTGAACGCGAACACACCGGTCACCGCAGCGCACATTCATGCGCCGCCGGCGGGCTTGCCGTGCATCAACCTGGGGCCGTGGGGCCGCGACTATCACCAGTGGCTCGAACGCGCATACGCTCCGTATTGTTTCATTACCCTGCCGCACCTTCTGGGCACCCTGGCACAGGCTTTTCTAAAGCAGGGTTCCGAATAGGCTCTAAGTGTTGTATGGTCTGTTCTCGCTGTAAGACAAGTAAGTGCCCTCACTCTCCACCCGGTCAGGCCTGTCGAGCAATCAGTGATGGTGCGCCTGACGACGATGTTGCCCATCGAGTCCCACGCTCAATACAGTGCTGCTGGGAAATTGGCATGCGGGTTAGCTAGAAATGGCGGGTATGGATTGACGGAATTGACGCCGGAGATGGGTGGAGTGAAAGCTATAGTCTCAGGATACTTAGGCAGGCGGGTACGCCATCAATTTATCTAGGGGCATTGGTCTGCGGCGGCTTGGAAGTCTTACGCGGCATCAGCAGCAGAGATGATTTTAATCAATTCAGGATCGGCGGACTGGGTGTTCGGGAGCATCAAGTCGCTGACCTCGCCGTCGTCCATGACTTCTTCGGCGTTGAGCCAGTCGCTGCACACCGCCACGGCGGCCCGACCAAGCGCCACGGCGGGCTTGTCGGAGAAGGTGGCCGCCGCGATCTGCTGCAATTTCACCTGCACCGCTGCCAGGGCCACCCGAACGATCTTGGCATCACTCAGCGAAAGGCGCAGACTCACCGTCTACCAACTCTCCTCAGGGGATTCGTCACGGCTTTCTTTTGCACCTTGAGGGCTTGCTGACTGGTGCGGCAGATGTCGGCTTTAAGGGCCTTACTTTCGAGCATCTCCTCAACTTGGGCGCGGTTGGCATTGGCCTAAACGGCATTCTGAGCAAACGCCTGCAGGCGTCCGGGGTTCTCACGTGACAGCCGCTTACGGTCCTAGCCGAAGCCGTTCTCGCCGCCAATGCGGAAGAGATCACCTTGAGGGCGTCACTGATGATTTTGTCGTGGACAGCAGTGTGGCCGCCTTTGGAGAGCAGAAGTTGCATACGGCCGCGCCAGGCCGAGAAGAAACCTGCCTCACGGGACAAATATACATTCTATCTTCTCAGTGCGGGTGTGGCACTGAGAAGATACGATCTACGCCTCAGCCCAGCAAGCGCTCGAATTCCCCCAACAGACGCTCAAGATGAGTCTGCTCGCCGGTGCTCAGTGAGCGCCCCTCCAAGGCATGTTTGAGACGCTGCAAACGCTTCAGGTAGCCTGACGGGGGCACTTCAGCTTGCTTGGCCCAGGCCGCCAGCTCCTGCCGGGAGCGCCATGTACCGCCGGGCGCACCCAGGAACACCATTGCCTCCTCCTGACGCTCCTGGGGCGACAAGGCCAGCGAGTACGGCATTCCCGAACGCACGGCGGCCTGCAACGTTTCGGGCAGAGTGTAGACTCGCATGCGGTTGGTGTAGAACGACAGCCAGGGCATGCCGGTTACGTCCTGGATCAGCTGAGTAGCGCTGCGGTGCGGCTCAGAGAAGTTTGCTTGCCCCGCTTTGTGCTGGGTACGCATCTCGCCGAGCAACTGACGCGTCACCTCGGCTGGCTGACCCGCTCGGCCGCTGTTCAGCGCCACCAGCCGCACTACCCCTCGGTCTGCTCGAAGAGGTTCACGTCCTCGCGGCGCAGGTTCTCGTCGAGCACCGCCCGTACCACCTGAGCGTCGTCGTAGTCGCGGACGATAGCGGGAATGGCCGAGCGGTCCAGTCGCTGGAAGGCAGCCAGACGCCGGTGACCGAGCACCACCTGGTAGCGTCCAGATGGCCCGACGGGGCGTACCGTGATCGGCTGGTAGAGGTCTTGAGCCTCGATTGAGTGGGCCAGGGCCTCCACCGCCTGCTGATCTACCGTGTAGCGGTACTGGAAGAGACTCGGGTCGAGGTCGCAGAGGGGAATCCAGAAGGCTACTAGGTCTTCCCCACCGGCGGCCAGTTCAGTGGACTGCACCGGGAGGAGGTGACCGGTCGACACGTTCACTGGCGTGGCGGAAACACCCACCTGACTGCGGCGGCCCGTGAGTGCCTGGCGTTTACTCGGCACGCTGCATGACCTCACTCAGCACGGCCCGCAGTTCGTTGGCACTGACGCTGTTCGGCTCCACCAGCACCAGCGGCACCCACAGTCTCGGGGCCTGGTTGAAACGCTCAGCCTCGCTGACGTAGGCTTCCAGCAGGTACGGCGCGAGTTCCGGGCGTTGGCGAATGGTTTCCCGGATCTCGGCGTGCATGATGGTCCTGGGATTACCGAAATTCATGGCCAACCCGGCGATGCGCAGATAAGGATTGAATTCCAGGTACTGATCAACCAGCGTCATGAGCCGCTCCAGGCCGTCGAGCCCCAGATCGCTCTTGGTGAACGGCGAGATCAGCGAGTGCCCGGCCATCAGGGCATTGCGCGTCAGCGGCCCCAGGTTGGGCGGCGTGTCAATCCAGATCTCGTCGATGTCTGAGCGCACTGTGCTCAGCGCCGTGATCGCTTCGCGCAGGGCGTATTCCACTGGCTTGGTGCGGTGGAAATTGGCGCGCTCGAGATCTTGCAAGTCGTTGTGGGCCGGGACCAGCAGGAGCCGTCCCAGCATTTCGCCGTGGCCGTTGTGACCGGTGTGAGGCACGGGTTGGAGCAGGTCGGTTCAGAGAGTGTGCCATCTTTCCTGAAACTGCGGGTGATGGCGTCCCAGCTGCAGTTCGTCGTCAAGCATTTGTGCAGTGGTGCGGCTGGGGTCTACCGATAATCCCAGAAAAGTGGCAAGGTGGCCTTGCGGATCGAGGTCGATCAGGAGCACCCGGCGGCCTGCCTGAGCCCACAGGGTAGCCAGATTGACGGTGAAGGTGCTTTTCCCTGCGCCCCCCTTGGCGTTGGCCACCACGTAGACGTGGGGACCTCGCAACACCCCACTGAAGGCCAACCAGTCGCGCCCCCGCACTCGCCACTGGGCCCCGACCTTGTAACCCCGCAGATCCTGCGCTTCAAGTTTGCGGGTCAACGTCCGCTCGCTGATCTGAAATGCCTCGGCCAATTCGCGCAAGGTGTACATCTTGCCAGGATCAATGTACATGTCTGAGGTCTTGACATTTCAGACATGTATTTGCAAGTTATTGTCCTTTTTGTCAATTTTCAAGGCCCATAATACTTGGGGGGAAGGGTCAAAAAGAAGCCCGTAATACTTGGGGGATAAGTGTAGCGAGCAGCCCGTAATACTTGGAGGAAATGAGGGGAAAAAGCCCGTAATACTTGGGGGAAACATGATGCTCAATGCTGTCTGACACGCGAACTGCTTCCGACCTTATTGTTGTACAACAATCTCTAAATCTCTAAAAACAACAAAGAGGAGAACAACACAGCTTTTCAAAAATGGTTATAATGAAGGTCAGCCATGATAGACAACGCCGCTCCCCTGCTTCTCCCTCCATTGCCCACCCAAGCTGAAGGGCGGGCCAGCTACGACGAGGCGAACGTGTCACGGCTGGGACTGATTAGCATTCAGGAATGCATCCCGGAGGACTACACCAGTTGAAGTGTCGAGTTTTCCAGAGAGGGGCGGCCGTCCCGCTTGCAGTGTGTGGCGTCTGCAGAGTACGGCGGGGTGCCGCACGGCCTTGACGGCGACGTGGTGATGGCCCTGACCGATCTCTACATCGAGCAGGGCGCACCCGAGGACGGCAAGATCCGCACTAGCGCGTACGCGTTGCTCGGACGCGCCGGTCTTGGCGACGGTGGGCATTACTACGCTGTGCTGAGGCGCAGTCTGCACCGCCGGCGTTTCGCAGGGTATTCGGCCAGCGAATGCTGGCGCGAAGCCGAGCGCGAACGCTGGATCACCGTGACGTTCACCTACCTGGCGGGTCTGAATTTAGCGCCGAGGGCGGGGAGTTGCGGCTCGGGCGCAGCAGTGAACTGGAGATTGCACTGGCCGAGCCGGTTGTGCGAAGTATCCGTGCGTCGTACCTCAAACCGCTGGACTATGATTTTTTGCGGTCGCTGTCCCAGCCACTAACCCGGTCCCTTTTCCGGTTGCTCGATGCCCGGCGCTACGATCCACTCAACCTCATCAATGCGTTGCCCTCGCTCCGCGCTGGTTTGATCGAGCGCGGCTAACTCATGAGTGTCATCTATGAGGGCAAGGGCAGTCAGGAGGTCTTGGTTTACCATTTTCAGGACCCACCGAGAATGGGACCGCAGGAGCCGAGATATAACGTCAATCATCCGCTGCTGCAACGCATGGTTGAGTGCCGTATCTCAACACCGGTGGCGGTGAGGCTGCTTTCACAGCTCAGCGAAGAGCATGTGATCCGCCGCTTGCGACTGGCGGATCAGATCCTGGCCAGCGGCTTTTCTCCCAAAAACTCCGGTGCTTTCTGGTTGACGTGATCAAGGATGCGGCTGGGAAGTACGCGGGTGGGGTGTTTCCGGCGGTCACCAAAACAGTTCAGGTCATCAAAGAGGAGCGCGGCCAGGCTGACGTTGTTCAGGTAGTCCCTATGGAGGAAAAGCTGCCGAGGACACCAGCTGAGCAAGCGGCCGACGCGCTCTCGCTCCTGAAGCTGATACTTCATGCCAGCTTCTCAGCGGCCGAGTATGAACAGCTGGAGCGCTATCTGTCGTTGCCGGACGTGAGTGCTCAGGCGGTTGGCCGCGAGGGGCTGACCGCCAAAACGCGCGGCTCAATGGTCCGGTTTACTCATGAACTTCGGACTCTGGTAAGTATCCCGTAACACTTGGCGAAGCGGGTGTATACCGGTATACATTTTGTCTTGGGTTCTGGATGCAGGCCGCAAGCAGTTACTTCCGGGTGATGCTACGTACTGGGGCGCTTTTGATCTGCCGCATATTTTTGATGACTTTCATGGACACTCTGCTTGTTGAAGTGCCCCCAAAACACAGGATCAGCAAGCAAGTTACTTCTAGAGCATTTGTCCGAATGGATGCCTGAGCGTGCTCTTTGCTCAGGCATCCATTCTCCCAAACGCTCTCTCTATTTCGCTCCCGTTGGTCGGTCAAAAAAAGCTTCTTTTTTGACAAATGCTCTAGGGCCGACCCACCTTCCTGGAACACCAACTCACAAAAAACAGCCGCTTTGCACGGCTCAGGTCAGCTCGATCTCGCTGGCGTCCGATAAGGTCAATTTGAGGGTGCGGGACACGCGTCGTCCGCCCTTGACTTTGGTGCACACGCCGAGCAGGCAATAAGGAAGCACAACTGCGCCCGAACTGTAGTACCGGGGGAATCGGTGGCAGCTAGGCTCTATCATTAGAGTGTTGGAAGCCATGTTTGTCTAGTTTTTATGTCCTGTTTCGTATTTCTTATATGCTATATGGCATGCATCGTATGTTAATCAGCGGCGGCGCGGGATTCATCGGCAGTCATGTGGCCCGTCGTGCTCAAGCAGCTGGATATCACGTCACTGTGATTGACAACTTATCGAGTGGCAAGATGGAAAATTTGCCAGAAGGTGTAACTTTCGTTCATGTAGACGTACGCGACCGGGCAAGCGTATTAGACGCGGTGATGGCTGCCGCGCCGGATGTGATCAGTCATCAGGCGGCGCAGGTGAGCGTTTCCGAGAGCGTCCAAGATCCACACTTCGATGCGGCAGTCAATATAATTGGCTTGTTGAATGTGCTCGAAGCGGCACGACAGGCGGGAACCCGGCGAATCGTGTTTGCTTCATCCGGCGGTGCCATTTACGGCGAGGTGCCGGAAGGGCAGCGGGCGCAGGTAGAGTGGCAGGCCTCGCCAATCAGCCCGTACGCAGTCAGCAAGCTCGCAGGGGAGGGTTATCTGCAAGCGTACCGGGCGCAGTTCGGGCTGGAGTTTACCTCGTTGCGGTACGCCAACGTCTACGGACCCAGACAGAATCCGCACGGTGAGGCGGGCGTGGTGGCAGTGTTCGTCAACAGACTCCTCGCCGGGCAGGCGCTGCAAATTAACGCCATGGAAACGCTGGACGACGACGGTTGCATCCGGGATTACGTGTACGTTGCGGACGTCGCGCGAGCGAACATCCTGGCGGCGGCGGGGGTCTTACCGGATGTGATCAATATTGGTACCGGCATACCGGTTAGCACCCGGACGCTGGCAGAAACAATAGCGGAACTCGGCGGACTGAAACTGGAACTGATGACAGGGCCGCACAGAGCAGGTGATATTAAGCACTCGCAGATTGACCCGGCGGTGTGTGAGCACTTTCTCGGAGAAATGACCGCGTTGCGAACCGGACTGGTGGCGACGATTGAATCGTTTCGGGCGGCACTCGCCACCCCATTTTGAACCTGCGGGGCAGACCTCATCTCTGTCGCCAGTGGTACTTCGCTTTCAGGAAAGCAGCTTGGCTGCCAGGATTTGATGCATTCCTGCTGACCTACTGAGAAAGTGGGGACAAGTCCCGTCCAGGGCTCGTGGGGCGTATATCAATAATCTGAGTAATATTTAGATTTCCTAAAAGTAACTACTCAGCAGGAGAAATCGGGCATCATCACGTCACAGCGAAAAATGCTGAATAGACCCTGCCAAACATTCAAGCCTTGCCTGCGTAAAGTCGAAACATAGCTCCGAATCAGAGCGAATCCGTGGGCACTGGGCAATGCTCTAAGAAATCCTTCCAAAAACGTCCGCCCACTTGCGAGGGTGGGGCACACTGGAGGGAAGTTATGAGAAAACAACGAAAAAAGTGGCCGACCGAGACCAAAGAGCAGATCGTGCTGGCTATACTCGGTGGCCAGCTCAACGTGGCAGAGGCGGCCCGGCAGCACGGCGTCAATGAAAGCCTGATTCACATTCGGAAAGATCAATTTCTCGAGGCAAGCCGTACACCTTTAGCAAGAGACTAAACGGATGACCGTCACGGTGAACTGGAATGCGAGAACGAGCGCCTCAAGGTCTTGGTCGGCGAGAAGGGATTCTGACATCTTGCAGTTTGCAAAAAGGCTGTCCAGCACGGGTTTAAGCCTCAGTATGAGGGTATGAAAGCAAAAGAACCCCATGCTGAACACTGTTCAGGTGCTGCTCTGCCTCTCTGTCGCCGCATCTGGGCAACCTCAGCCGACCCGTGCCACGGTCAAGTCGCCCGCTGCGCTGAGCCGATTTTTCAATCTCTACACCTGGAGCACTACCTCAGCGATGCGGGCCATGCCTACTCACGCTCTGAAGCAATTACGCAGCTATAGAAAAGCCTGTAAGGATCGTCCACCACGCATCGAACTGATCGTCGATCAGACCTCTTTGGGCAAAGAAGGGAAGTTCGAGGGTCTCGGCGACTAGATGCACACCCCGAATTTGCTACATGATGTCCATCTTATGGTGATCTACCTCTGCTGCTGTGATCTGCGCTTACCCTAGTCGTTTCTGGTCTGGCGAGGGAAAGGTTAGCCCTCACCAACCCAGTTGGCGCTCAAGCTCCTGAAAGGACTTCCAGCGGAAGTCCGCGACAGCAGCAAGACGATTCACCTGCTCGCAGACAGTGGGTTCAGCAGCAAGGATTTCATCAAAGGTGTCATCGCCTTAAATTTTGCTGGGTTCATCGGTATGCGGGGCGACCGCAAAACCAGCACTGGCCAGAAGCTTCGAGAAATTACGACCCCAGGCCGGAAGATCCAACTTTATGATCTGCCGGGCGTAGACCTCTGGGTAAGCTGGGTCTGGTTTACAGCCAAGAAAGGCGATGCTCAGGAGCAGCGATTGAGGAGTGGCGTGGTCAACCGCGTCCGTTCACGACGATTTATCGTGTCAACGGTCTCACGGATGGGTCGGGCCATCAAGGGTACGGGCAGACTACACTGGAAAATTGAAGCCCTCTTCAAAACCCTTAAGAGTCGCTTCGGTTTGGGTAAGTTCGGCCAATACAGCAAATTGGGAGTGCTGCGCCATGGTTGCCTGAGCCTGTTGAGCTATTCTGAGTGGTTAGATCGCCCGAATACGGGCTATCCAACGTGGCCGAACTGGGGCGCATTGGCACAGCAGGTGAGACGGAAATTCTCCACCTAGGTGCGGCTCACAGAGCTTCCTGATGAAGTAGATCAGATATGTGCCGTGCAGGATCTGCTTCTCCGCCTTAAAACCTAAACCACAAGATGTCAGTAATCCTAAATTGTGTATAATATGATACTATACCAATTCGCAAAAGGTTCTGCTGTGAGCGTTTGGCAGTAAGTTCTCAGGGTTTCTCCCGTGAAATGACCTTATCCTTTCGTTCCTTGGAGTTATCTTGATCAGCAGGTTACATCCTTCGATTCAAACTCGCTCTCGCTCCCGCCTCTTCAACTTACTGGCGTGGAGTGACCTTGCCCTCGCAATTGGAATGAGCGTTATGGGTGCCTTATTGTTCTCCTATGACAGAGTTTGGGTAGCGTTGTGCATATGGTTGATCTCCAGCTTGATAGCTTGGATACTGACTAGAGGGCCCCGACGCACGCTAGCTCTCGATCCTTATGCCCGAGCTGTGAGCACACCTCTTTTGACTTTGCCACTTGTCTGGTGTTTAGGACAAGTAGCAGACCTAAACATGCCCTTATTAAGCCCAATGCCGCTTTTGCTGTTTTGGGGAGTAGGCATGGGTGTCGCTCGGTTGGTGTTTCGGCGTCAGATGCCTCCTGTATTGCTCGGTGTGTGCTCAGGAGAAACAAACCTGCTGCCTTCAGAATCGCGGGTACATTATGTCCGCCTGGAACACCCGGATGAAATCCGACTGGCAGAAATTGATGCGTTGCTATTCGACTCAAGATATGCCTTAACTCCAGAATGGCGAAAGCTGATCCTCCAAGCACAGACGGCAGGGACGCCAATCTTGACATTGGCTGAGCTGAATGAAGAACTGTACGGCCGTGTTGCTCTTGAGGATCTACATATAACTGGCCTCAAGACCGTTGAATCTCATGACACTTATGCAGTCGTCAAACAAGTATTAGACGTTATGGCTGTGTTCCTATCTCTGCCCATACTTCTGCCAATATCTCTTATCGTTGCGCTGTTGGTGGCCTTTGATACGGGGCGGCCGATATTGTTTTTGCAGTGGAGAATTGGGGAGAGAGGTAAACCCTTTCGTATCGTAAAGTTCCGCACAATGAAGCGCGATTCTGAATCCAATGGTGCTGCTTTCGCGTCCGTGGGAGACCTTCGGGTAACTCAACTCGGATACTTGCTCCGAAAATACAGACTAGATGAAATCCCTCAGTTTCTGAATGTTTTACGTGGCGAGATGAGCATCATCGGCCCTCGCCCAGAGCAAAAAGCGTTTGTAGAAGAATTTGAGCGTAAGATTGATTTCTATGCAGTTAGGCATTTGGTTAAGCCAGGCATTACTGGTTGGGCGCAGGTGATGCAGGGATACGCTGCTGGCGCTGATGAAACGCTAGAGAAGTTGCGCTACGACATTTTCTACATTAGGAATTTTTCATTTTGGTTGGATGCGCGTATCGTCGCCAAGACAGTGTGGACAATATTGACTGGCTTTGGTGCCCGGTAAGCTGTATTACACTTTGATGTCGAGGCGTGATGATTAAGCGACAAGTCTAGCCCACATTCAATCAAAGATTCCGATCACAAAATGTCAGGATGGTAGCCAA
The DNA here is from genome assembly GCF_007280555.1 of Deinococcus detaillensis. NCBI lineage: Bacteria > Thermotogati > Deinococcota > Deinococci > Deinococcales > Deinococcaceae > Deinococcus > Deinococcus detaillensis. The sequence continues at coordinate 34,398 of NZ_VKDB01000022.1, forward strand.
GTGATCACACAAGTATTACTGCGTCTGGGCATGAGACATCGATACAAAGTATTAACCGAGAATGTAGCAATGCGTGTCCATGAGAGTACAAGGTGAACTCTACTGTCACTTAGGGTACGATTAGGAGTCACTGCAGAAGTGAATGGGGGATTTGTGAAAAATGCCACTAAAGCCGAATCAGAAGTCACCAGCGCCGTTAGGTTAATTGAGAAGATAAAACAGCATACCGCTCGAATCGGCGTGGTCGGCCTGGGATACGTTGGTCTGCCTTTTTTAGTTGAGAAGGCTAAGGTCGGCTTTCATGTAGTGGGGATTGACCGGAATGAACGCCGAGCCGATATGGTGGCGCGTGGAGAAAATTATATTGGTGACGTGCGCGACGAAGATCTGAAGGAAGTTGTACAGCAAGGGTTGGTGACCACAACCACCGACTTTGAGACCATATCCGACCTCGATGTGATCGTAATCTGTGTTCCCACGCCTCTGGACCGGAACCTCAGTCCGGATCTCAGTTACGTCAGGAGCGTGACCACCGAGATCGCGTGCCACCTCCGCCCTGGTCAACTCGTCAGCCTAGAGAGCACGACCTACCCGGGTACGACCGAGGAGGTCATGAAGCCCATTTTGGAGGCCAGTGGCCTGCGGGCCGGAGTGGACTTTTTTCTGGCGCATTCCCCGGAGCGGGTCGACCCCGGCAACGCGCGCTACACCACCAAGAACACCAATAAGGTGGTGGGCGGCAACGACCCGCAGAGTCTTGAGGTGGCGCTCGTGTTCTACCAGCAGACCATCGAGCATGTCGTGGCCGTGAGCAGTGCCAAAGCTGCGGAGATGGTCAAGGTGTATGAAAACACCTTCCGTGCCGTGAACATCGCTCTGGCCAACGAGATCGCCCTGCTGTGCGACCGTATGGACATCAATGTCTGGGAAGTGCTCGACGCCGCATTTACCAAGCCCTTCGGCATCATGCCCTTCTATCCTGGCCCAGGCGTGGGCGGACACTGCATTCCGCTCGACCCCCATTACTTAGAGTGGAAAGCACGCGAGTACAACTTCCAGACCCACTTCATCGCCCTCGCCGGGGAAACCAACCGCAAAATGCCGGAATTCGTAGTGGAAAAGGCGGCACGGGTGCTGAACCAGGCCCGCAAGCCGCTGAACGGTTCGGGGGTCTTGCTGCTCGGTATGGCCTACAAAAGTGATCTCGACGATTACCGTGAGTCGCCCGCGCTGGAGATCTACAGGTTGCTGGAGCGTGCCGGAGCATGGGTCACGTTTCATGACTCTTGGACCCCCGAGATCAATGAACACGGCGTCCACGCCCACGGCGTCGCCCTGAGCGACGAGGCGCTGGAAGCAGCTGACCTCGTGATTATCACGACCCGCCACAGCAACGTGGACTACGCGCGCGTCGTGGAAAAGGCCCAGCTTGTGCTCGATACCCGCTACGCAACGCGTGGTCTCGAAAGTGAAAAGGTAACTCTGCTGTGAAGCGCTTCGCCTTGATCGGTGCGGCCGGATACATTGCCCCCCGCCACCTGAAAGCCATCAAGGACACCGGCAACACTCTGGTGGCCGCCTTCGATCCCTTTGACTCGGTCGGTATCATGGACTCGCACTTCCCGGACGCCGAGTTCTTCACCCATCCCGAGCAGTTCGAGAGCCATCTGCATGACCTCCGCCGGGCAGGCCGGGGTGTGGACATGATCAGTATCTGCAGCCCTAATCACCTGCATGATTCGCATATCCGGCTGGCCCTGCGGGCCGGTGCGGACGCCCTGTGCGAAAAACCACTTGTGCTGCATCCGCAGGACATCCACAACCTCAAAGCCATTGAGGCGGAAACGGGTCGGCGGGTCTGGACGATTCTACAGTTGCGCACGCACACAGCCCTGCTCAAGCTCAAGAAGGAGCTCGACGCACAGCCTAATTCAGGAATCAAGGACGTAGACCTCTCCTATGTGACGAGCCGCGGCGTATGGTATCAGCGCAGCTGGAAAGGCCGCTTGGAGCAGAGCGGCGGTCTGGCCAGCAACATCGGCGTCCACTTCTTCGACATGCTGACCTGGCTGTTCGGCGACGTGCAACATGCGGAGGTGCATGAGCGCAGCGACATGGTCACAGCTGGGTTTCTGCAGCTCGAACGCGCCCGTGTGCGCTGGTTCCTGTCGGTGAATATGGCTGACGTGCCGCAGGAGCTGCGGGCCAGAGGCCAGCGTACCTACCGGTCCATCACCATGGACGGCCAAGAGATCGAGTTTAGCGAGGGCTTCACCGATCTCCACAACATCGTGTATCAGCGCACGCTGGCAGGCAACGGCTTCAGCCTCGACGACACGCTCGGTGCCATCGAGACCGTCGCGCGGCTGCGAACCCTGCCGTTGGTTACCCCGGAGGCCACCCGACGTCACCCTTTACTCCCCGATGCTCGTCGCCCCGTGGATGTGTGACGTGATCTGGTGGAAGCATGACAGCGCCGTTGTGGATGACGGTGCCCAGATCGGCAGCGGCACGAAGGTCTGGCACTTCAGCCATGTGATGCCGGGGGCGGTGGTCGGCAAAGGCTGCTCGCTCGGTCAGAACGTGTTCGTGGCCAACCAAGTCACTATCGGCAACGGCGTCAAAATTCAGAACAACGTCAGTGTCTACGAGGGTGTGATCTTGGAGGACTACGTCTTCTGCGGACCCAGCATGGTCTTCACCAATGTCCGCACGCCCCGGAGCGAGTTCCCCCGCAATACGAGTGCTGACTACGCTGTCACCCGCGTTAAGCGGGGAGCCAGTATCGGTGCCAATGCCACCGTCGTCTGCGGTATAACCTTGCACGAGGGGGCCTTTGTGGCCGCTGGCGCGGTCGTAACGAAGGACGTCCCTGCCTATGCGATGGTCGCGGGCGTGCCTGCCCGGCAGATCGGCTGGATGGGTGCCAGCGGTGACCTGCTCGACTTCACGGGCGGCGACACCGTAACGGACAGCCTCCAGCACACTTACCAGAAGATCAGCGATACCGAGATCAGGAGAATCGTATGACCAGCAGCGACATCAAGCAGATTCCCATCCTCGATCTCTCCCCGGAGATTGACGAGCTGTGGGACGACCTCAATGCAGCCATCCAGCGGGTGGTGCGTTCGGGGCACTTCATCATGGGACCTGACGTCCTCGCCTTCGAGCAGGAAGTCGCTGCTTACCTGGGCGTGAAGCACGCCGTGGGGATGAACAGTGGTACGGACGCCCTGATCATCGGCCTGCGCGCTCTGGGCATCGGCCCTGGGGACGAGGTCATCACGACGCCGTTTACCTTTTTCGCCACGGCCGAAAGCATCAGCAGTGTGGGGGCCACACCGGTCTTCGCGGACATTGATCCAGCGACCTACAACATTGACCCCACCTGTATTCGGGAGCAGATCACACCCCGCACCCGGGCGATCATGCCCGTTCACCTGTATGGCAACCCCTGCGCGATGGACGAGATCATGGCGATCGCTGAGGAACACGGCCTGCTAGTGATCGAGGACTGCGCGCAGTCTTTCGGGGCGCGGTATGGGGACAGGCAGACGGGCACCATTGGCCACGTCGGTGCCTACTCCTTCTTCCCCAGCAAGAACTTGGGGGCATTCGGGGACGGCGGCCTGCTGGTGACGGACGACGACCAGGTGGCGGAGCTGGCGCGGATGCTGCGTGCCCACGGCTCGCGGAAGAAGTACCACAACGAGATGCTGGGGTACAACAGCCGCCTCGACACCATTCAGGCGGCGATTCTGCGTGTGAAGCTGCCGCATATCGATCGGTGGAATGAGGAACGCCGCCGTGTAGCCACAACGTACAACGAACTGCTCCAGAATGTGCTTGGGATTGTAACGCCCGAACTGCGCGACGGACACGTCTTTCATCAGTATACGATTCGCTTGACGGAAGCTGACCGGAATGGGTTTCAGAAACGCTTAGAGGATCAGGGAATAGGAACAATTGTGTACTATCCGATTCCTCAAGATCAGTTGCCGATCTACAGTGGAATCTATCAATCATATCCCATAAGTAAAGAGGCTGCCACCAAAGTTTTGTCACTGCCAATGGGATCCTATCTGCAGCGCAATTTACAAGACAAGATTGTACAGGTTATTAAGCAGCAAATCTGATGCAAAGAGCACGAGAAAAGATTTTAAGGCTTACCCTTAGTCCTACTGCTAAGGGAGGTGCCATAATTTTATCCGGAAATTTGCTAGGCCAATTAATAGCTGTAATATCTACCCCCCTGTTAACTCGAGTATATGATCCCAGTATTCTTGGAGTATATGGGATATTTACATCGATCGTATCAGTAGTAGCAGTAATATCTAGTATGCGCTATGAGTTGGCAATAGCTTTACCCAAAGAGGACGCCAAGGCAGCCTCTCTTCTGGTTGTTTCGGCAATCGCCTCTCTTCTTATTGCAGTACTAATTCTTATATTATGTTTCATTTTTAAAAATGAATTAATTGCGCTGACGGGATTGACAAACAGTGCATACTTATTCCTTATCCCCTTAAGTGGAGCCATCATAGGCGTTCAGCAGGCATCTCTACAATATTTATTGAGAACGAATTCTTATTATAATTATGCAATTTCACGCGTTTTTCAGGGTAGTAGTATTATAATTCTCCAAATTGTTTTTGGCCTAGTAACTGGATATGGAATATTTATAGGCGATTCTCTTGGAAAAGTTTTCATAGTGTTACTCTTGGTGTATTTTGTTTCAAAGAACTGGAGTAGGGTAAGTTTCCAATGCTCAAATCTGTTGGACATCGCTAAAGCTTACTCACAATTCCCAAAATATAATCTCCCAGCAGCAATGTTAGGGGCTTTAAGTATAAATTTACCCATAATCATAATAAACTCACATTTCACGAGCGCCGCTGGTGGACACTTTTACATGGCATATAGATTACTCTCCCTACCTGTACAGCTGTTAAGTCAAGCTATTGGACAGGTTTTCCTAGCAACAGCATCAAGAATATACGCCAATGGACTGCCAATCGATACGATAACCAAGGATACCATAAGAAATCTTTCTATTGCAGGAGGCTCATTAATTCTAGGTCTAAATCTTGTGACGCGTGACAACGTTTCAATTATACTTGGCGAAGCATGGGGCCCTCTTTATTCCTATGTGCTAATTATGTCGCCTTGGTTCATATTTATGCTTATATCTAGTCCGATAAGCCATGTAATGAATATATCAGGCAAACAAAAGCAGAGCTTGATCTTCACTATCGTTGAATTTACATTAAGATGTTCCATATTGTATGCGTCAATTATGTACAACAATATATTTTTAGCTGCTATGGGTCTTTCTATTGTTGGATCCGTCATCTCCGTTTCTGGACTATTGATGTTTGTGATCGCAGCCAAGGCGTCCGTAAGGAAAGTCATTCTTGACTTACTGAAAGTCTTACTTACGGCTTTTTCATTGCTCGCTTTGACTCTTGCATTCCGCAATGATTCTTTGTTCGTTAATTTAATTTTCTCATCGATCTCCTTATTATCATTCTTGTTAATAATAAAGTTCGTGGTTTTTAAAGATCTCAACCTCGGATTATATGATAAAGGAGGAAGATTTTAAAGTATGAGATATGGATCTAGAATAAATTTGCTAACTAAAAGCTTAGGGGATGTAGTAGTTTTTCCTATGGCATTGTTCTTTGCATTTGACGGGATCTTTCTATTTTTGTACGCCTTTACCGTCCCCCTAGAGCCCATACTATTAACTAGTACCGGATCTACCGTGACAACATTGCTCGGTGCAGCGTTCGCAATCTCAAACGGTGTCACAAGTGCATTAAATCGTCCAAAATTCATAAACACTAAGCCGAAGAAAGTTTTACTACTCTACTTGCTGATAGCAATATTTAGTTTGATTTGGTCGATTGACTTCGCCGCTACTGTTAGTTCACTTACAAATTTATTCCTTCAAATTCTAATTTTGATCTTAATTGCCAATTACATTGGTTGCAACGCTAAACGATTGAATGCATTATTGATCTCAGTTGCATCAGGGGCAAGTCTTGCCGCATTACTTGGATTGATAAACGTTGGCATATCTTCTGGTAATCGCATATCATACTTTGAAGGTGGTGATCCCGCCCACTTTGCCTCTTCAATAGTCCCCGCTGTCATGACAGCTCTAGTTATTATTATGTTTAATGACTCTATAGGTCATAAGCTATATGCGATCCCTATATTTATAATATCTACCGCATCAATTCTTTTGTCAGGAACGAGAAGTGCCTGGATAGGTATCCTTATTGCGCTAATAATGTTTGTGCTACCCCTAGTAAAATCAAAGAAGCTTGCTTACATAATTATATTTGTTTTTAGTGTTATCACCTTGATATCATACATTCCAGTAACGGCAAACTTTGTGTCAACCCGGATCGATACAGCCAATGACACTGGGGGAGCAGGAAGGACGAGTATTTGGGTCGTTGGTAGGCAGATTGCACTTGAGCATTTACCGCTAGGGGTTGGCCTAGGTGCCTTTCCAACGGCCTTTGACAACCAAGCTATTTTTAAATCATCTTTAAAGTCTATTAACTCTGAAGAGATTTATCCAGGTCGAGCACCGCACAACATATATCTATCGAATCTATCAGAAGTAGGCATCCCCGGCACCGCTCTTTTCATACTCTTTCTTTACAGCACTATGTCCTCACTTTGGACTTATCCACGCAAAAAATCCTCTATAATCATATACTCTGTCCTAATTGTTTATATATCTCAAGGATTCTTTTTAGATGTAACAAATCGCAAATATTTCTGGCTGTTCTTAGCTTTGGCTATTGGATGTGAGGCCGTAAAAAGGAGGGAACGTGAAGGTTCTTTGGCTAACTCCAAGCTATCCCTATAAGGCTGATCCAGTAAAGGGAGTTTTTTTTAAAACTCAAGTCAGCTCACTCAGTAGTTTGTCAGTTGACATAGATGTTCTCGCCCCAATTCCGTATGTTCCTTGGCCTATGGGGATCTTTAATTCTAAATGGCAAAATTATTTGAAGGTTTCAACACATTCTGCTGAGGGTAAGGTTCATATATATAGGCCGCGCTATATCTCTTTCCCTCGTGAAAATATATTCAGAACTGCACATATTTTCAAAACCCTTGCGGTATTTCCTTATATGTTTCGAAAATACGATCTTTTGCATGCCCATTTCAGTTATCCAGAAGGACTCGTAGCAGCACAAATGTCAAGGGTTTTTTCGCTACCTTATGTCCTCACTTTGCATGGCAGTGATGTAAACGTATACGCCAAGATCAGCAAAAAGCACCGTGAGTATTTCTGTTCGGCAATTAGGGGTGCGGAAACCGTAGTCACCGTTAGTAGTAATCTAGCAGACACTGTGTATGATATAACAGGCGTGAGGGCAAAAGTCTTACCGATTGGTATTCATATCATACCTCCTAACTTGCTACAAGAAAGCTCTCTTATAAGAAGTATAGCTAAAGGCAGAAAAGTTGTTTTGTTCGTAGGAAATCTTTTAAAGACAAAAGGAGTCGGCGAACTACTTGATGCTCTAGCCGCTATCAACAGCGATAGAATAGTTGGTATTTTCATTGGGGACGGCCCAATGAAAGATAGTGTGATCACTTCATCACTGACAGAGATCATCTTTTTAGGTGTACTCCAGAATGACGAAGTTAGGAAAGCCATGAAGAGTGCAGATGTTCTAGTCCTTCCCTCATATATGGAAGGTATGCCAACAGTTATTATAGAAGCTGGTTCGGCTTTATTACCTGTTATAGCGACTAAAGTCGGTGGTATTCCCGAAATTTTAGATGATTCTACGGGTTACCTAATAGATAGTCTCTCTTCTCTGGAGCAAGTTATAAAATATGTATTAGAAAACAGAGAAGAAGCTACTGAGAAAGCAAAAGTCCTATATGAGCGCATAGGCTCTAACTACGATGTGCTACATAACTCAGAGTATCTCAAGAAAATTTATGAAAGCATAGTAGAGGATGGAAAAATATGAAAATTGTCCATATGACTTCTGTCCATCATGCCTATGATACTAGAATACTGCACAGACAATGCCTAGCCGCTATAGATGCTGGCATGAAAGTGATTCTCATTGCACCTCATCGGCATGATGAACACTACAAAGGAGTTCACATAAAATCTGTGCAACAGATCGATAATCCAAGACGTAGATTGCTAGTCGGCGCGATTAACGTACTGAAACTTGCCTTGAGGGAGAGAGGGGATGTTTATCAGTTTCATGATCCGGAGCTGATACCAGTTGGAGTAGTACTGTCACTTCTCGGCAAGAAGGTAATTTATGATGTTCACGAAGAATACACTAAAGACTTTTTGACCAAAGAATGGATTCCTAGAAAGCTTAGGCGACCTGCGTCTCTCGCTATTTCCTTACTTGAGAAGGCTGCTCAAGGGTTCTTTTCCGGAATTGTCGCCGCCACGCCTACCATTGCGAATCAGTTTCCCCCATCAAAAACTATAACAGTTCAAAATTTCCCCAAAAAATCCGAATTAAGCAGCATGACTAGCCTTCCATACTCCGAGAGAGGATATAAAATCATATATATTGGAAATATAACTGAGATAAGGGGAATACGCGAGATGGTAACCTCCGTTAACTATGCTTCTAACAAACTAGCTGCCCCATTATCGCTAGAACTCGGAGGATCATTTTCTCCATTAGAATTGAGAGAAGCAGTATTACGTATACCCGGCTGGCACAATGTCAATTATTGGGGCTTTCTGAATAGAGACGAGGTAGCAGAGATTATGGGTACTGCCCGTATTGGATTACTCCTATTTCATCCAACACCAAATCATTTGGAGGCTCTTCCTAATAAGCTTTTTGAGTACATGTCTGTTGGCATTCCAATTATTGCTTCCAATTTTCCATTGTGGACCAAAATAATTAATGAGACTAGGTGCGGATTGGTAGTCAATCCAAAGATTCCTCAAGAAACCGCAGAGGCTATAGAGTATTTAATTAACAATCAAAAAGAAGCGGAGGCAATGGGGTATCGAGGGCAAGAGGCTGTAGAAAACATCTATTCATGGGAGCCGCAGGCCCAAAAGCTAATAGCTTTGTATAGGAGCATGCAGTGAGAATAGTTACTATTATTGGAGCTCGCCCACAATTTATCAAGTCATCTGTAGTGTCTTTTGAACTTCGAAAGGCTGGAATAGACGAATTGGTAATTCATACCGGCCAACATTACGATAAGTCGATGAGCGCTATTTTCTTCTCACAGCTTGGCTTGCCACAACCAGCTTATAATTTGGAAGTAGGCTCAGGTAGCCATGCTGTACAAACCTCAAAAATGCTGGTAGGTATTGAGGAAGTGTTACTTAAAGAGAAGCCAGACTTAGTTCTTATCTATGGAGACACAAATTCGACTCTAGCAGGCGCTCTGGCTGCTTCAAAAATTCACATTCCAGTTGCGCATGTGGAGGCCGGTCTAAGATCACATAATATGCGTATGCCTGAAGAAATAAACCGTCTTGTCGCAGATCGCTTATCGAGTATGCTATTTACACCAACTTTCATTGGTAAGAAGAATCTTTTATTAGAGGGATTTGTTAAGGAAAAAATATTTCTCACAGGAGATGTGATGTATGATGCTGCTATCCATTTTTCAAAGTCAATACATCCAGACGATTTATCCATAGATCCAAATATACTAAACAATCCGTTTGTTTTAGCCACTATACATAGAGCAGAGAATACTGATAATCCAGAGAATCTTAAAGGTATAATTAAAGCGCTTAAAAAAATAAGCGAACAAATTAGAGTGATTCTTCCTTTGCATCCCCGTACAAAACGTGCTCTACAAGAACTGGATCTAAACAGCTCTCTGTCTCCCTCTATAACTGTTTTAGAGCCTCTAAGCTATTTCGATATGATTTACCTCGAAAGCAGAGCTCAAGTGATCGTAACTGATTCAGGGGGAGTCCAGAAGGAAGCCTATTTTTTCAGGAAGCCATGCATCACAGTGAGAACGGAGACTGAATGGCAAGAGTTGATTGACACGAAATGGAATAGCTTAGTGAACCCTGCAGACTCCGACGGTATTATTGATGCGTTTAATAAAATAATGACTCCTGTAGATTGGCCACAACTATATGGAAGCGGAGATGCATCTAAAAAAATTGTTTTATCGATTGACACCTACCTTAGAAAATAATAGACCTTTATAGCAGTATAAAACACGATTTAAGGAGATCAGATGAGCCGCTCTTCAATTCCTTCTAACAATGCCCGTGTATCAGTGCTAGTTCCAATGCTTAATGAGGAAAAATATATCCTAAGTTCTCTATTATCAATACTGAATGGTACCTACGCGGCAAATTTGATAGAAATTATCGTTATCGATGGAGGAAGTTCAGATCAATCTCTAAATATAGTTTCCGAACTCCAGAAAAACTATAAAAATATAAAGTTAATAAACAATGCGAAACGAATTCAGGTGGCTGCTTTAAATCTAGGTTTAAGATATGCGACGGGTGAAATAATAGTGCGCGCCGATGCTCATAGTATCTATCAATCAGATTATATAGATCTAATTATTTCTCCCATCTTAAAAGGTGAGGCTGAGAATGCTGGTGGGGCTCAAATACCTTGTGGTGATACGTACATTACTTCTGGCATAGCTCGGGCATTGGCATCTCCATTTGGAAATGGGAATGCTACATATCGGGTGGGCCGTGCATCTAAATACACGGATACAGTGTATTTAGGTGCATGGCGTAAAAGTATACTGGAAGAGATTGGTGGTTTTAATGAATTAATGGCGGTTAATGAAGACTATGAATTGAATGTACGCCTTAGGAAGCGGGGAGGGCGAGTCTTATATATCCCACAACTACGTACAAAGTATTTTGTTCGAAAAAGCATTCTCCACTTAGGAAAACAATACTTTAAGTATGGGAAATGGAAAATAGCAACACTATCTATACATAGAACATCGCTACATCCTCGGCAAGCGCTTGTACCTATTGCTACAGCGCTCATTATGAGCTCGCTCATTGCCTTTATTATTTCTCGTAAAAAGCACCTTATGGTACCTTCGGCTACTTATGCTTTAGGGTGCGTTTTATTTTCATTATCACCAGATTTAAAAAAATTTAATCTAAAATATTTACCGATCACACTGCTGGCATTCCCAGTGATACATTTCAGCTGGTCAGCAGGGTTTATTTCCGGTATTATAAAGTCGCCTTTACCTAGGTCACGCGAAATCAAAGGAAATGATAGGCAATATTCTGATTACCCCTTAAGTAGATGACAGTTTCTGGGTGCAAGAGTAGACCTCTTGCGAAAGTCATGATTGGCAGGCTCGCGTAAGGTTGCAGAGGGCCGCGATCAGTTGAAATCGGAGAGCGAAACGACGACCTGAGCGTCAGTGTTTCACTCCTCCGCAAATGGATGAGTGTTGAGCACGAGAGTGGCCAGGCCGCATTTTCCGGTCATGGTAAGCAACTGCTGACTGCTGACCAGCAGGAGATTCGTAGGTTCCGTAAGGGGGTTGCAATCCTGCTCTGGGAGCGTGAGATCCTAAAAAAGCCACGGCCTGTCTTGAGCAGAACGGACGCCTGCCCGCTTTTTCGTAAAAGGGATTACTCGCTGCATGTTCTGATCATTAATCTGATCTTGGTGGGCTTGAGTCGTCGTCACTGGACTTCAGTAGACCAGATCTTCCGGATAGGCTTTTACTGGCTGTCAACGTGGCGAAAACTTGAGGCGGGTCACGATCAGATTCCGATCCGCCAAGGTTTGGTAATAAGGGTTCGTGATGGTTATGGTAATGGGCAGGGCACTCACAGTCAGACTGACCGTTTGCAACTGCGCCCGGCTGATTGGTTTGCCAAGGACTTCGCCTGCCTGCACGATAATAAGCTGGGGAAAGGCTCTATTGCCCTCACGGCCCACTAGGGTAAAAGTAAGTTGACCTGGGCCGCAGGGCACCGCTGTGAGAGCTAGACCGTTAACTAGAGTCGCTACGTTCGCTGCCGGGTACCATTTTCCCCCGGCGGCTGGCACGTCTATCTGAGGCAATACATGACAGGTCGGGCCGCTAAACCAGAAGCTTGACAGGGTCGCTATCCGAACATCCGTAAGAGTATAGTCATTAAAATAGCCTAAAATCAGACGACCCGGTTCCGAAACGTTGAGTTTCCAAGTACGTTCCTGATTGAAGGGCTGCGTATTGAGCACTTGGCCATTGAGTGCTGCGAGCAGGATTGGTTCTTCACTACCTGCCACTTCACCGTGGGCCGTAATTTCCAGCGTCCCCGCCGAGCAGAGGTCGGCTTGCAACCAAGAGGTACTCAGAAAGCGGTAAGTTTCATTTTGAATAATAAGATTATCCTTGCCGCTCTGATAGCCCACCTCAAATTTCGGCGGCTTGGTGCAGTGCAGGATCGAGGGTGGAATCACTAGGAGTGGCTGAGTAGTCAGGCGGCGGGCCACTTCACCCAGCCAGCCCGCCGCGACTAGGGGGATGCTAATTAGCAGAGCCTTCCTATACAAGTTCATGGCTGCCACTTCACGATCCAACTCCGTTGGGCCAAGGGCATCGGGCGTAGCGTCGAGTCACTGGGATAGAGCAGCAGTTCCAGACGCTGACTTGGCTGAGCGTACAGATCCTGTTTGAAAGTAAGTAACGGCGCTACGAGCCCAGCCTGAACATTGATCGGCATGCCGATCAGGTAAGTGCAACTCTTGAGGCAAGTTCGCAATTCAGTGCGATACCTGCCCGGCGGCAAATCGAATTGAACATAGAAGCTATATTTCTGAGTTGTTTTGACCGTGGTAGGCGCGATTAGAGTGGTTATCTTATAAATCGGATTGGGCGGCGGCATCTTCAGGGAAGCCAGCAGCGGCACTGATAAGACTATCATCAAGCCTGCCGCCGTCAGGCTCGCTGGCCAGCCGAGCAACGGCCAGCGGGTTGCCGAGACGTCGTTGGGCAACTGGGCTAGCACCGCTCCGACCATCACCCAGAAGACCTCAGCCACCCCCGGACTTGGCACAAGAAGGGTGTTGTCTGTGGCAGTGGCCAGTAACAGCCCAAAGATAACGGCCACACCTAATGGATCGCGTACCCATACGGCACTCACGGCTACCATGCCAAGAAGGGAAAACAGCCCTAGTAAGCCCAGCGGGCCAGTTTCAGCTAACTGCTGCAAAGTTACGTTGTGAGCAATCAGCCAAGGATAACCTAGGTGACTGATCAGATCGGAACACGGCGCACCAGTACCTTCGGGCGCAGGCCACAGCAGGCACTGGCCTCCCGGCGGCGCGAAGCGTGCGCCCAAGCGGTAGCTTCCCACACCCGCAAGCGGCGCACTTTGAATCACTGAAATTGCGTTCCACCACACTATGTCCCGGCCTGACGTGTCGGTTCTGAGCAGCCGTGTCACTGACTGAATATCAAGGCGCTGGGCCGCATACAAGCCGCTGCCCAGCAGCACCAGACCCAAGAGCAGGTTTATGGCAATTTGCCAGCGCAGCCGCACCAGAAAGCCCAACAGTGCGCCCAGACCAGCCGCCGCCAGCCCACCTCGACTGCCAGAGAGCAGCATGATAGAGATAGCGACCACGCCCAGCGGTACACGCCACCACCAACGCCCACCCGCGAACAGCGCCCACCACAAGCCGAACGCCCCCGTCAGTCCCAGGGTGATCGAGGTCATATAGGGATGAAAGAGCCGCTGCTGAGTCAGCTCCGGCGTGCCCAGCCCGCTGTAAAGGAGGGCAGTAGCGTAGACCGCCACCAGGCCCCAGGCCAAGCCACGCAGCCAGGGCGTACCCGACAGCGCCAGGCCCGTCCCAATCAAGCCGAACATCAAGAGCGTGCGAGCTAGGGCCAGGATAGTGGCCAGCAGCGGCTCGGGCGACAGCAGGGCCGGGAGTTGCTGGCTAAGTGCGTAGCCGCCCAACACCCACCACAGCGGGCGGGGCAGGTGGCGAAGTTTTGGCAGGGCCAGCAGGGCGAGCGGGGAAAGCACGTAAAGCGGTACCAACACGGCCCACCAGACCCGCCATCCCAGCGCAGGTGCGGGCCGTTGAGTGGATTCGGTTGCAAGTGGCGTGTGTGATGACAAACTCACTCCTGTTAGGTAGGTTCCTTGACGACGTCTATATTGATCGCATAAATAACCAGCGGGTGGAAAGCGAGTGAGATACTCCCCAAAAATTGGTTTGGGTTAGAACAGAGCCTCCGGTGGGCGTGGGGTGTCTTGCAAAGTCAAGTAGTGCCGCAGTGTTAGTGCCGGGATCCAGGCAACTTCCATTCCCTTCGGTGGCTGGCCGTTGCCGCTTGCCACTGATTCTTCGGTTCATTTCTGCGGTAACTCCGCGTAATTGTACCCATAGTAATAGCTCTGCTCCGAGCGAGGCACTTTGTTGATTACTGTACCGAGCAGCTTGACCCCATTTTGCTGGGCAATCTGCTGCACCCGCTCCAACTCATCCAAGCTGGTTTCACCCGACTCGACGACCAGAATGACGCCGTCAGTGCTGATGGCCAACTTGAGGGTCTCAGCCAGCGCCAGAATCGGCGGCGTGTCAATGATGACAAGGTCGTAGGCGCTGGCCCAGCGGTGCAACAGCCCGGCCAGATCGGGTCGATTGAGCAGTTGCTGGCTCTGTCGACTGGCTTGCCCGGCGGGCAGCAGGTCGACGTTCGGGTACGCCGGGTCGTGAACCGCGCATGCCAGCTCAGGATGCTGCAAGGCGAACGGCAAGGTGGCTTGCACGGCGCTCAGGTCGGCCTGTGCTCCCGGCAGCGGCACGATCTGAGTACTGGCCATATTCCAGAGCCGGTGTTGGGTAGGGCGGTGCAGATCGGCGTCGATCAGCAGCACCCTCTTGCCTTCATCGGCGAAGCTGGCACTTAGAGTGGCCGCCAGACTGCTCTTGCCCGCGCCGGGGCGGCTGCTGGTGATGGCCAGAATCTTGACCTGCTCACCGCCCACACTGCTGAGGTTGATTCGCAGAAAGCCCAGCGACTCGTAGAGGCGACCCGACCGGCTGGCCCGTAGCATCCCGCCGCCTAAATCACGCCGACCTATAAGCGGCACCTGTCCCAGCAGCGGCAGCCCCAACGGCATCAGATCGGCGGCGCTGTTCACCCGTCCACGCAGTGAGCTGAGCAGCAGGGTCAGGCCGCTGGCGGCAAATAAGGTCAGCAGGGCCGCCAGCGCCGCATTGCGGGTGGGTCGGGGAGCGACGGGCGTCACTGGGTCGCTTGGATCGGCTCCCGGCGAGAGGGTGCCGCTGGAGGTTTGCTCCAGTACCGCCACTTGCGAGAGGTTTTGCAGCAAGGTTCCGCGTGCCGCTGTCAGGCTCAGGCCGTCGGGGCTGCCCGCCGGCACGCTCGCAATCCGGATATCGAGGGCCTTGAGCTGCGCGTCGATGTTGCGCCGGGCGTTGGCCACCCCGCGCTGAGCACGCGCGCCGTCCCAGCCCAGCAGAGCGTTCACGGTGGCCCCGGCCAGCACGCGGGCGGCCCTGGGCGTCCCAGCTTGGGCCACGATCTCGTAGACGCCGCGCTGCTGAGTATCGAGGCGCGAGTTCACCTTGATCATGCTGGTGTTGCCGGTGTTGAGGCTCGCCTGTAAGCCCGCCTGAATCTGCTCTGTGGGTTTGGAGCCGAGTTGGGCCGCCGTCACGCTTTGCATGATCGCCTTTGTCACACTGCCGGAGCGCAGGGCCTCGTCGAGCGCACCCTGCGGCAGTGGCGGAGCAGTGACCAGAGTGTTATTGACCACCTGATTGCCCACGTTGCTGAATAGACTGATGATGCTGCTGCGTGACTCGTAGATGGGCGCTTGCGAACGCGACACCAAGTAGGTGCCCGCGCCGACCAGCACCGTCGCCCCCAGAATTGGCAGCAGGCTGCGGCGCAGAGTGCTGAACACCTGCAAAAGATTGATGTCGTCGTTGGCTTTAGTCATTCAAACCTCTAAGAAAGCTCGGTAAAGTGCTGCGGTTTAGATACTAAAGTGGTGCAGCGTGACAGTGACGGAGATCGGGAGGCCAACATCAGACATCTGCTTGCTGCGTCGGGGTCTGTCAGTAGGGCTGCCCGGCGCTGAATTTGTTGAGGTTCTGATTTTACACTCAGCAAAGGCGATCCCAATTTATGTTCGGCGCAGATGCAAAGCGTTGGGTTTGATCAGGCAATCAGTTTAGCGAATTTGCCTGCGACTATGTGCATACGAATGGAGGAGTGATATTGCTATGACACCGCCGTCGAGATTCTTCTCCTCCAAATTTAGCGACCACAACTCGAAAGTTCCTTAAATCCTTGCACTGGGGTTGGGTCACGTCCGATGAGGAAGACTCGGGCGGCTCCAGAAAATGATGCTTCTCTGATATGATGATTTTTAAGCTTTTTAAAAAAAACATAATCATCATATCATCATAGGCGACTTGTCTAGATAAGCTGAACGCGTGTCAGACACCTCTTTTAGCTTCAGAGGGCTGATTTTCCCCCCAAACTTTACGAACACCCGCTCAATTTGCTCTGAAAGCGGCCTCGGAAGTCTGAAAACTGAAAATGACGTCCCACACGTCATTTTCCAAAATTTCCCCCAAACTTTACGAACGGCTGAGAATATTTCCCCCCAAACTTTACGAACAAAAAAGGCTTATTTCCCCCAAACTTTACGAACGACCGGAAAAAAGTAGAAAATAACGTCTCAGAGAGGGAATATCCAGGTTTTCCGGACATTCGACTCAAGGTTTCCCCCAAACTTTACGAATCGGTTCCAGGGAGCAGGGCCAGTACGGCAGCGGCTCTCTCCGGCGCACTGAGCGGCAGGGTCCGTGCCAGCGTTTGAATCACCTGGGGCACCGAGAGTTGGCCGTTCAGGACGGCGGCGCGCAGTTGATCGCCCATCATCACCGTCAAATGCGGCGTCATTCCGCTGAAGCTGAGCTGACGCTCGAGATGCTCGGCTTGCTTCTCTCTGGGCAGGCTTTGAAATAAGGACGTAACTACTGCCCGAAAGCGTATTGAGATCAACCAACTCTGCGGTGCGCTTCATGGCGCAAAGACAAGCTCCAGAACTTTTATACCGCTAAGCGAAATCTGCCCTCCAGCCCTTCAGGCATTCCCCTTGTGCAACGTCCTCGAAGGGTAGCCCTCAACTGGTTGTGATTCACCGCACACGCTCACAGCAGCAGCCCGCCCATCAGTGCTGAGAGAGCCACGACCAGCCACGGCGGCAACTTCGCGTATTCCAGCAAGGCGAACGCGCCCAGAACCAACGCAAAATCAAGGGGTGTCGCCACAGCGGCGGTAAACACGGGCGTGTACAGCGCCGCCAGCAAAATGCCGACTACACCGGCATTCACGCCGCGCAGCGCCGACTGCACAGTGGGCCGGGTACGCAGGGCATTCCAGAACGGCAGGGCACCCGCCACCAGCAAAAATGACGGCAGGAAGATCGCCACCGAGGCCACGGCTGCCGCGACGAAGCGGTTGAGTCCCACCTGGCTGACCGCACCCAGATAGGCGCTGAAGGTAAAGAGTGGGCCAGGCACCGCTTGCGTAGCACCGTACCCGGCGAGGAAGGCGTCACGGGTGACCCAACCGGGCGGAACCACTTCCGCTTCCAGGAGTGGCAGCACGACGTGTCCGCCGCCGAAGACCAGTGAACCCGCGCGGTAAAAGCTGTCAAAGACACTGAGAAACGGTCCGCCCACAGTCTGCCGCAACAGGGGTAGACCCACCAGCAACAAGCCGAACAGCCCCAGAAAGGCCCCACCGAGGCGGCGGGACAGGGCCAGCGGCAATTCTGCGCCCCCGACCAGCCCCGCACCAGGCAGGAAGCGCCAGCCGATCAGACCCGCTGCCAGAATGACCAGGACTTGAATGAAGGTGGTGGGCAACAGCAAGACGGTGATGGCGGCACCCAGGGCCAGCGCGGCACGTGCGCGGTCCGGCGTCAGTGTTTTTGCCATGCCCAGCACAGCCCGCGCCACCACTGCCACGGCCACGATTTTCAGGCCTTGAAGCCAGCCCGCGTTCCCGAGGTCACCCACGGCAGTCACGCCCAGGGCAAACACCACCAAGACGATGGCGCTGGGCAGGGTGAAACCCAGCCAGGCGGCCAGTGCTCCCCACAGCCCTGCCCGGCTGATCCCGAGCGCCATCCCGACCTGACTGCTGGCGGGTCCAGGCAGAAACTGACACAGAGCGACCAGATCAGCGTAGTTGTGCTCGTCAAGCCAGCGGCGGCGGTGAACAAATTCCTCACGGAAGTAGCCCAGATGCGCGACTGGGCCGCCAAAACTGGTCAGACCCAGGCGGGTGAAAACCAGCAGAACCTCTAGGAAGTGCGAACGGGGAGGCAGTGGTGGAGCGGTGCCGGGTTTGAGCGGGGCGTGGGGAGCGTTCGTCACGTGTTCTCCTCGGGAGCGTCCAGAGGGTGGGAAGGGTCTTACTCAAGCGCTTCGTGGGTTAAACGATTTGATGTCAGGCTTTTCGGAGTGAATCCCAGCACTGCGCGGCGAGCATGTCATCCTTGCGAATTTTTGACTTCGCTACCAATGTCGAGATCAAAGAATTTTAAACCGCCAAAGAAAAAAGCACATGCCAGCACGGCCTTCCCAGCTTGAGCAAGCAGGTCGTGCTGCACCTGGCCCCCACCGCCTACCGCTTTGAAAAGCGGTTGAGTTCCTCGCCCGCCAGGAACTGCGGCAATCGATGCTCGCGTTTTGGCTTCTCCAGCTTGAGTTTCTTGTGGGCCTACTGGCAGATGTGGGTGAACTCGTCGTAACTCAGCCGTTTCTTGCAGGCGAGTCGGACGAGCTGGGCGACAACTTCGGATATCGCCTTTTGATCTGACATGCTGCAATGTGTGGAGTTTGGGGGCGGAATGTCGGCTCAGCAAGCCCTTTTTGGGGCAAAACATTTCGTGTTGTGTCTTTTTTTTCTGCATCGCTCCTTCTGTAAAAGGGGAGAAGCTGGCGGTTCTGCCCTTTCGTGGCGCACGGAAGGCAGGGATAATCTGATCTTCAGAATTCTTCCTGCGCTGTTTTCACCAGTCACGGTTGAGCATCTTGCCTTTACTGGCATACTGGACGTAGATCTCTGAGGTTTCAGTGCTGCTATGTCTGAGGTGGTCTCTCACCGCCAGCAGGTCGGTGGTTTCGCTGTACATGCGGGTGCCAGCGGTATGCCGTAGACCATGCACTTCGCGGCCCTCGTACTTCACGCCTGCCCGGCGACAGAGCCTGATGAGTGAATCGCGAATTCCACTGCGGCTGCGCAACCTTAAGACCCAGGGGCCGAAGTCCGGCGTCGCTGCCAACCAGATCTTGAGCGCCTGCTCGGCTCGGCGCGAGAGTCCCACCGACTGCCGCCGTCCCCCTTTGCCCAAAATGGTGATCCTAGGTTGCTCGCCGTTCAGATGAACGTCGTCGCGCCGCAAGGAGGACATCTCCGAGTTTCTCAGTCCACAGTCGGCACCAAGCAGCACGTAAACGCGTTCTTGAGGATCAGCATGCTGGAGCAGCGTGTCGATCTCCGCTTTGGTATAGGGTGCGCGTTTCTCCCAGCGTGGGGTGGGATCCGAAGCACC
>NZ_VKDB01000023.1 GCF_007280555.1 Deinococcus detaillensis
CGGGCTAGCCAGATTAAACCGTTGAAAATGGAACGGGCATCCCGTGAGGGACGCCCAGACTTCTTGCGTGGTTTGTCAATGATCAGGAGCGGTTCAAGGCGTGTCCAGAGGGCATCTGGGACTTCCCAGATAGTTTCTTGCTCATCAATCTGCGCTTGGTGAGTCTGTGTCGTCGTCATACCATTAGTTTACGTATTTTCCGAACAGGCTCTTATCAGCCTTTGCCCCAAAGGTGCTGCCAATCGGTGAAAGAATGGTACTTCGGCTCCGCTGCTCACCGCCGCGTGGTGAAGCGGGTGAGCGTGGGCTTGAGAATGTTTGCAGAACACCGTTCACTGTCAAAGCATAAGAAAGCGGCCCCAGTGCTGAGCCGCTTTAAGTTGCTGGGCTGGCTACGATTCTTCGCGCCGCTCTTCTTCATCGGGCAACACCGCGTCGGCGGCCACGACGGCAGGCGAGGACGTCCCCGCGATGGGAATCAGCACTGGCACGCTTTCGTCGCTACCCATTTCGGCGTTCCTGCGGCGCTCGCTGTTGGTCAGCGCGTCGGCTCCTTCTTCACGCAACTCCTCGTCACTCTTACCCAGCGGCGCGTCCCCGTATTTGCCATGTTGTGTCATGGCTCAGTCTGGCAGCCAGATGCTGCGGACGGGTGAAGCTTGGCTTCAGTCGCCTTTATGCGGCCGCCGGGAGGTGAGGCCATCGGCAAAACAACCCAACGTCTCAGCACGTCGGGTATGCTGACGCTAAGGACGATTTGAAGGAGTTTTGCCATGAATGACCGAATTTTGGGAGCGCTTAAAATGGTGGGCATTACGGATGCGCCGCTGGCCAGCCTCGACCATGAACAACAGTTTTTTGCCCTTACCCCGCAGTTGCTGCTCTTTCACGGCGCTGAAGCCAGCAGCCCGCTGCAACAAGTCACCCTGCGTGACATTAGCCGGATTCACTCGGATCATCAGGGCACTTTGCGGGTCGAAACCAGCGCCGGAACCAGCATCACGGCCTCGCTGCTGGGCTTTGATCCCAACCGGGTGCAGCGCTTTTTTCAAACGGTGCGCGACACCACCGCCCACACCAAGCAGCAGCCCTCTTCGCCGCTGCCCAGCGCCGGCAGCAAGATGTTTGCTCCTGCCGTGCCCACACCCGCGCCAAGCGCCAGCCCTGTATCCAACACTGCGCCGCAACCAGAGCCGATTGTGTTGGGCGAGCGCCAAGACACCGGAAGCCGAGACGCATCAGCCGCGCCCAACAGTGGTGCCAAGGTCGTCAAGATTGGCGGTTCAGCCGCGCCCGGCGGTGCGCCTTCCCCAGTCCCTGTACCTCCTCCAGTGTCCCCGCCGTCCAGCACCATTCGGATCGAAGCCCGCCCGCCCATCAGTGTTAACGCCGCCTCTACCCTGAACAAACTCAACCCAGAGCAGCAACCCAGCTCCGCCAAACCGCTCTCACCGGCCCCGCTGCCTCATACGTCTGCACCCAGTACCCCTTCAACCAGCGCCGCACCCAAAGCGGCCAGCACGGTTCCCGTGTCTTCCGCTCTTCCGGCGGCTGATCTGCAAATGGCCGCCCCCATGAGCGACAACGCGGCACAGCAGGTCAACCGCCTCGCCCGCACTGCCCGTTCACTGGGCGCTCAGCGCTGGACGCTGCGGATTTTGGCCCTGGTCTTGGTGGTCGGTGCGCTGGGCATAGGCTACGTGCTGTGGCAACAAGGCAAGAGCAGCCAGCTTCCGGCGCTGTGGACGGTGACGATCGGCATCGTGACGGCGGTGGGACTGCTGGTCATGGCCGAACTGCTCAAAATGCTGTCGCTGCTGGGTCAGGTGGTTTCGGAGCGGCAAGGCGGATCAGCCCGTGACTGAACCCTTAAGTGGGCCGGCATCCACCGCCCGAGAACTGATGATCGGAGCCGTGTCGCGAGCCTCCGTGTCGGGGAATGAAAGCGATGTGGCCGAGTTTTTGGTCGGCTGGATGCAGGCCAACGGCTTTGAAGCCCGAGTAGACGCGGCAGGCAACGCTGTAGGCTCACGCGGCAGCGGGCCAATTCAGGTGGTGCTCCTCGGCCACATCGACACCGTGCCGGGCCACATTCCAGTGCGGGTCGACGAAAGCGGGGTGCTGCACGGGCGCGGCAGCGTAGACGCCAAGGGCAGTTTCTGCACTTTCGTGGCGGCTGTGGCGGCCTTGCCCGCAGAAGCGCTGAGCGCCGCCACGTTTACTTGCGTCGGGGCCACCGAAGAAGAAGTGCCCAGCAGCAAAGGAGCGCGGTTTGCCCTGACCCAGTACACGCCTGACTTGGTGGTGATCGGTGAGCCGAGCGGCTGGGAAGGGCTCACGCTCGGCTACAAGGGCCGCTTGATCGTCAAGGTGCAGGTCGTCAAAGACAACTTTCACACGGCAGGTGAAGGCACCAGCGCGGGCGACGACTTGGCGACCAGCTGGGAGCGGGTGCGGCGGTGGGCTGAGGACGCTTCGGAGGAGGGCGTCTTCGGACGGGTGCAGGCCACCATTCAGGCCATCAGCTCCGAGAGTGACGGCATGGAGCAAGTCGCCCGCGCCAGTTACGGCTTGCGGCTGCCGCTGCACCTTTCGCCCACCCAAGTGCGGGAGCAGATCACGGCGTTGCTGGCCGGTATGGCAGGGCTGAGCCTCACCTTTACCGGCGACGAAACGGCTGTGCGCTACGGACGCGACACGCCGCTGGCCCGCGCCCTGCGAATCGCCATTCGGCAGCACGGCGGCACGCCGGTCTTTAAGCTCAAAACCGGCACCAGCGACATGAACGTGGTCGCCCATCAGTGGACGGTGCCCACCCTCGCCTACGGCCCCGGCGACAGCGGCCTCGACCACACCCCGCAGGAGCGGCTCGATTTGGCCGAGTACGACTTGGCGGTGTCGGTGCTGCGTTCGGCGCTGACGCAGGTGGTCAGCAAACCCCCGCTTAAATGAACCCTGCCCCCGTCCATGATTGAAAGCTGAAACCCTCTCTTAGAGGCTTTTTGGTATGGTAAAGACATGATCCGACTGGAAACCGAATTGGAGTCCGCCATCCGCGAACACCAGAACACCACCGCGTTGTTGGTGGCGCTGGGCGTGCTGATCGGGGTGGGACTCGCCGCCTGGGTGCTGTCGCTGCCGCCCCGCGATACCGTCAGAAGCGAAGACCCAGAAGCCCCACTCTTTATTTGAGCGCATTTTGAAGTGAGAGCACAAAGCAAAAGGGGAAGCTTGCTCAAGTGGCCGCTTCCCTTTTTGTTGTGAAAACTCTGTCTATCGCGCCGTAACGAAGCGGGCGCAGAACTTTAGCTTCCTTATGCCAGTGGCCGGTTGACCAGGGCAATGGCCTGAACCGGCGCGTACATATCGTTGCTGCTCAGCAGGTCGCCCACCGTGCTGTACATCCTGAGCACTTGCCCACCTTGCTTGACGGCGTAGAGGTAGCCCTCTGAACTGACTTGCATCAGCCAAGGCGCGTCAGTCGATTCGCCCACCAACGATTCGAGCGAGAAGGTGTTGCCGGGCGTGCCGTCGGCTTCGATCTTGCGAACTTTGCTGGCCACGCCGTCCACGATGTAAACCGTGCCGCGTGCGTCTACCCCGAGGCCGTGCAGCGGGCGCAGTTCGTCGCTGGTGCGGTCCATCCTGAAGGCGTAGCGCGAAACATAATCGCCCTGCGGCGTGAAGCGTTGGACTTCGCGGTTGCCGCTATCGAGCACAAAAACGTGGCCCTGCGGCGTCGCGGCGATGCTGCGCGGCTTCTCGAAGCGCCCCAGCCCTTGCCCGCGCCCACCGAAGCGGCGCTGATAGCGGCCCTCTTTGTCAAAAACCACCACATGGTGCGACTCACCGTCGAGCACGAACAGCAAATCGCCGCACAGCGTCATGCTGATCGGCTGAAGCAGTTCGCTCTCGCCGAGGCCGTAAGCGCCGAAGGCCAGAAGTTCTTGGCCCCCCGGCGAGAGTTTACGGATCAGTGCGCCGCTCTTGCCCTGACGGTATTCCGGCAAGCTCAGGTAAATGTTGCCGTCCTCGTCGGCGGCGAGCGCGTTGGGGGCTGAGGGCAGGGCGTCGTCTACGCCCGCGCCCGTGTCGCGTAGGCTCAGGCGCAACTTGCCCTTGAGGTCGAGCAGGCGCAGGGTGCCGCGCTTTTCTTGCACGCTCATGGCCAGCGCGTAGGGGTCGTCGAAGGTTTCGTCGCTCAGCACGCCCGCGTCTAGGCGGCTGATCACTTCATCGAGCGAGGGCCGCAGCGCCGGGTCTTTTTCGATCATGCCCAGCACCAAATCGTTGAGCTTGCCCGGCACTTCGAGGCGCACCTGCTTGGGCGGCTTGGGCGACTCGAAAATCTGCTGGTGAACCACCGCTTCGTAGCTGCCCCGGAAAGCGGTCTGACCCGTGACCATTTCGTAAGCCAGCAAGCCCAGCGAATACACGTCGCTGCGGGCGTCGACCCGGTTGCCCTTGGCCTGTTCGGGGGCCATATAAATGGGCGTGCCGACCCGCGCCCCGGTCATGGTCAGGCGGGTCAGGACTTTGCCCACCGCAATGCCGAAATCCATCAGCTTGACGCCGCCCTCGCGCAGTTTGCCATCTTGCAGTGCGCCGCGCAGCACCATCACGTTGGCGGGCTTGATGTCGCGGTGAACCACGTTCTGGGCGTGAATGTGACGCAGCGCGTCGGCCAGCGAGCGGATGACCTGCACCGTTTCGCCAAAGGCCAGCTGCCTGTTTTCCAGGAGCGCTTCCAAGCTGTCACCGTCGAGAAATTCCATGGCGATGTAGTACTCGTCGCCCTGCGAGCGGTAATCGTAGACCCGCACGATATTGGGGTGGTTAAACCGCTTGAGAACTTCGGCTTCACGGTAAAAGCGCTTGACGAACTTAGCGTCGGCCAAATACTTTTCCTGCGGCACCTTGAGCGCCACCGTGCGCCCGTCTTGCTTGCGGCGGGCCCGAAAGACGCTGCCCATTCCGCCGATACCGATGCGGTCGAGCACGTCGTAGTCGGCAAACTTGAGATCGACGACGGTGGGCGACTTGGTCAGGGTGCGCTGGGTGGGGTTGCGCGGCTTGGCGGTGCGGTTGACGCTGACCGGCTTAGACAAAGCCCGCTCGCCGCCGAGGCTCAGCAGCGCTCCGCCGCTGAGCGCCAGTGCGGCCACCAACAGGCCCTGCGCCCGCTCAAGGCTGCCGCTGAGCAGCACCAGCACGGCGGCCACCAGCGACACGGCGGCTAGGATCAGCGCCGTGACCCGCTCACCCGGGCGAATCAGCAGCAAGAACGCCACCACGAAAAGAGCAACCAAGAGCAGGGGCGTGATGAGGGCGCTCATCGGCTGTGCCCAAGTGCGTAAGCGGCGCTGATGGGGGGGCGGAGAACAAAGGAGGCAGCCATATCTTCACAGTTATAACGGAAGGAGTCTCACGCGGGACTGACATGCCGCTGGCCGCTGGCCATTTTGTGAACGGCTCTCCGCCGAAAGCAGCGCCCGACGCGCCGCGCCCGCAGCTTGTGGGCATGCAGCGCTGAGCAGCACTCTGCAATCTATACTTGCAGCGTGACGCACGACCCAGAATTGGTGGAACTCTTCGAATACAAAGTCGCCGACTTGCAGCGGGGCCGCGAGCCTCGGGGCGGCAAACGGGCGCTGGCCGAGCTGCGCGATTATTTGCTGGGGTGCTCGCTCGACGTGGCCCTGAACAAGCGGGTACGGGCCGCAGACCGCCTGCTCAAGGCCGCCCAAAGTGGGAAGGCGGGCAATGCCGGAAGGCACCTCGACGGCAAACCTCTGGGCAGCGGAGCGCTGGAGGGTGAGGCGCTGCACGGCGAGCAAGTCGGGGCACTCGGCGAACTCTCCCTGGGCGAACTCGGCGTGGGCGGCTCACCACTCGGCGCACTGGGTGAAATGTCCGGCCCCCTTAAAGACCAGCTGAGCAGCTTGAACGCCGCGCAGAGCGGGCCAGACAGCGCGGCCAATACCCGCAACGAATGGGACGTGCTGAGCGGCCTGCGGGCCGGACTGTTTCACGCCGAACTCCGCAGCCGGGCGCGGCAACAAGCCCGCGTGTGGCTCAAAGAGCCTCGGCTGGCCACTTTGCGGCTGGCTTACGCGCTGACCGAAAACCTGGAGCGCGGCGCGTCCGGTACCGCCGTGCCGCCGCTGCGCGATCCTTTTTCCTCACTGCACAATCCCGAAATTGCCGCTGAGGTGCTGAGCCGCTTGGCCGAACACCTCAGCGTGCAGGTCGGCGAGTTGTCCAAACGCTACTTGCAAGTCCGCTTGGCCCTGACGCAACTGGCCGACACGCCTTTTCCGCGCACGGCTGCTGGCGACCTCGTCGACGCCAACGTGCAGGCCGCCGAACAAGAACTGCTCAGCGAGGAAGTCAAAAAGGCCCTGATCGCGGCTCTCAAACGTGGCCCCGACGCGCCGCGCAGCGCCACGGAGCGCCCGCCGATCCGCAGCGCCGCCAGCAGACTGCTGACGTTTTTGGAGACGGTGATTCCGCGCAGCAGCGGCGGTCTGGGGCTGGAGTGGCCGCTCCTCGACGGCCTCCTGTACTCGCAAAGCGCCACCTTGCGCTTGACCGAACCCGACCCGTTGGCGCTGTCGCTGGCCATTCACCTGCCCGGCGGTCAGCAAACGACTTGGCGCGGGCAGAGCATCTCTTGGACGCCATTTTCGCTGGGCACCTCTGTAGCAGGCCATTCGGAGCGGCAATCCGGCTGGGAAATCCGGCTGAGCGACGAAACCGACGCCCACAGCGGGCCAGCGCAAGCCCACGCCACCACCCAGGGCGCGGCGAATATCGTGCGCTTATCGGCGCAGCGGCCCGAGGTCGACAGTCACTTCAGCGGCCAGCCGGTGCGCTTGGTGCTGATCGGCAAGGATTTGGCTTTGGAGCTGCGTCCGGTGACCCACAGCGACTTGTATTTGCTGTCGGTGGAAGCCCGCTTGACCGCCGCGCTGCTCGAACCCGGCACGGCGTACGCCCACCTGCGGCTGGCACGCGCCACCGCCCAGCGCCTGCGCGGTAACCCCATCAGCGGCGAGAAAGTCTCTGCCGAGAGCGCTTCACGCTACGCCGCCGCGCCGCCCGAAACGCTGCTGGCGTTTGCCCGGCAGGGCGCACAAACCCTGCTGGCCTACGCCGCGCAGGGCGACGACGAAGCGCTCAGCCGCGCTTTTGCTGAAGCCCGCACCTTTTTGCAGCTCAGCCGCGCCCACAGCGAAGCCTTGCTGGACTTGGTGCGCCTCAGCTTGCAGCTCCACTCGCTTCCCATCATCGGCCAAGCCGATTTGTTGAGCGTGCCCGAGGTCAATGGAGACGAATACGCCCTGCTGGTGTTCCGGGGCGAGCCGCTGACCGTCAAAGTCAAGGGGCGCAGCGTGACGCTGAGAAACGATTACAAGGGCGATCTCAGCGCGGTGATGCCTGGCCTGAGCGCCTCAGCCGTGCGCGACTTGTTGGTGCTGCCGGTGCCGCAGGGAGCCATCACCCTGATTCGGGCCGGTGAGCGGGTGGCGGTGGGCTTTCAGCCGATTTTGGTCGAAGCCCTCTAACACAGCGGCCCTCTAGCACAGCAGTCCTCTAACACAGCCGACTAAGCCGCACACAAACGGCGTCCTGGCGGCCAAAACGGTAAGCCTGAGAACAGCCGCCTCAGGTCGGGCGGTGGTATTCTGAGCAGGTTTGAGTAGGGCACAGCATTGAGCTGAACTTCAGCTTGGCCAGCCGCCGCAGCCGCATTTGAGGCAACCATCCGGCCAACTCGGAGCGCGGCGCAAGATTGGCTGATAAGGTGATGAGCTGATAGGCGTGCGGCCCGCCACCAAGCTCCATGTGGGGCCAGCTCAAGGAGGCAAGACGTTATGTATAAAGGCAGAGAGGGCCAATGGGCCTTTTATCTTCACCGCTTATCGGGTTTGGCGATTTTGGCGTATTTTTTGATTCACGTCATCAGCATCAGCTTGTTTGTCTTCGGTGAGAAGATTTACATGGCTGTTCACGGTGGCTACGACTTTATCTTGTTTCGTTTGGCCCTGATCCTGGTGGCGGCGGGCGTCATGTACCACGCCATGAACGGCCTGAGAATCATCGTGATGGACTTTACCGGCAAAGGTGTGGCTTATCAGCGCCAACTCTGGTACGGCGTGCTGCTCATCAGCGTTGTCTGGACCATCTACGTGGCCTTTAAGGTCTTGCCGCGCGTAGCGGCGGGCGTCTAAATGAACAAGGAACTGAAATGACCATTCGCGCACGCACCATGCAAGATGCCAAACAGCAATCTCACACCAACGCTGAACTCAATTGGTGGATTTTCATGCGGATCAGCGGCCTGATCTTGATTTTCTTGGTGTTGGGCCACATTTATATGACCTTTGTGCAGGTCAGCGAATCCGACGCTACCTTCGACGCGGTCATCAACAAACTCTCCAACCCGGCTTGGAAGTTCTACGACTGGCTGCTGCTGGCGCTCACCATGCTGCACGGCGTCAACGGCGCACGCTACAGCATCGACGACTATGTCCGCAGCCGCCCCAACCGCGCCTGGGTCAGAAACAGCTTTTTCACGGTGGTGGCGATGATTTTTGCGCTGGGCACGGTGGGTTTGTTTTCGTTCAACCCGAACTGAGGCCTGAACCAAGAGCAGTGAGCCCAGAGCCGTGGGAAGGCAGACAAACGTCAGGAAAATAAAGAGCAAAATAGAGAAAAGCCCGACCCTCTTTTCGTTTTCCCCGTACTCCGCGCTCCCCCTTCAACATAAGGACTAAAGATGCATCATCGTTATGACGTTTTGGTGGTTGGCGCTGGCGGCGCTGGCTTAATGGCGGCGCTCTACGCCGCAAAAGGCAATGTCTCGGTGGCCTGTATTTCCAAGCTCTACCCGACCCGCTCGCACACCGGCGCGGCGCAGGGCGGCGTGGGCGCGGCGCTCGGCAACATCCAAGAAGACCACTGGGAATGGCACATGTACGACACCATCAAGGGCGGCGATTACCTCACCGACCAAGATGCTGCCGAGATTTTTGCCAAAGACGTGATCGAAGCGGTCTACGAACTCGAACACATGGGCCTGCCATTTTCGCGCACCGAGGAAGGCAAAATCGCCCAGCGCAAGTTCGGCGGTCACACCCGCGACTTCGGCAAAGCGGCCGTCGAGCGCAGCTGCTATGCCAAAGACCGCACCGGCCACATGATCTTGCAAACCCTCTACCAGCAAAACGTCAAAGAAGGCACCACCTTTTTTAACGAGTTCCACGTGCTCGATTTGATTATCGAAAACGGGCGCTGCTCGGGCGTGGTGGCTTACGAGCTCTCCACCGGCGAAATCCATACCTTCCATGCCAAAGCGGTGATTATGGCGGCGGGCGGCTACGGGCGCATCTTTAAGATCACCTCCAACGCCCTGACCCTGACCGGCGATTTAATGAGCATTTACTACCGCAAGGGCCTGCCCTTGGAAGACATGGAGTTTTATCAGTTTCACCCGACCGGCCTGACCAAGCTCGGCATTCTGGTCACCGAAGGCATTCGCGGCGAGGGCGGCATCCTGCGCAACAAAGACGGCGAGCGCTTCATGGAACGCTACGCCCCGACCCTCAAGGACCTCGCGCCGCGCGATATCGTTTCACGCAGCATTTACACTGAAATCCGCGAAGGGCGCGGCGTCGGCCCCGACAAAGACGCCGTGAACATCGATTTGACCCACTTGCCCAGAGACGTGATCGAAAACAAGCTCAGCGAGATCACCGATTTGTCGCGCACGTATTTGGGCCTCGACCCGGTCAAGGATCTGGTGCCGATTCAGCCCACCGCCCACTACGCTATGGGCGGCATTCCCACCACCATCGACGGCGAGTGCATTGCCGACGACGACGGCAACTTGATCGAAGGCCTTTACGCGGCGGGCGAGCAGGCCTGCGTGTCGCTGCACGGCGCGAACCGGCTCGGCACCAACTCACTGGGCGACCTGATCGTCTTCGGACGGCGCTCCGGCGTCAACGCCGCCAAGTACGCCCGCCACGCCGAGCTGGCCGAGATGCCGGAAGCGCCGGAAACCGAGTCGCTGGCCCTCATCGAGCGCCTGAAGAGTGCCGACGGCTCGGAAAACGCCGCCCGCATTCGCAAAGAGCTGCAAGAAACCATGATGAACAATGTCGGGATTTTCCGTAACGGCCCCGACATGGAAAAACAAGTGGAGATCTTGCATGATTTGCGGGCACGCTATCAGCACGTCGGGGTGCAAGACCCCTCGCAGCGCTTCAACTCCGAGCTGATCGAGGCCATCGAACTCGGCTTCATGCTCGACTGCGCCGAGGCCATGACCCACAGCGCCCTCAACCGCACCGAGTCGCGTGGCGCACATGACCGCGAGGACTTTCACACCCGCGACGACGTGAACTGGCTCAAGCACTCGATGGCCTACAAGGATTTCAGCCACCCTGGTTCTGTCAGAATCGGCTACAAGCCGGTGGTCTTCAAGGGCGAGCGCGGATACGAAACGGTGAACACCTACACGCCGACCGCGCCGGGCGATCTCAAGTTCCCGCCCAAGCCGCGCACCTTCTGAGCATTCACGGAGTCAATCAATGAACATCAATGTCAAAATCCTGCGTTTTGATCCGGAAAAAGACAAAAAGCAGCATTGGGAAACCTATCAGGTCGAAGCCAGCCCCGGCGACCGCGTACTCGACGTGATCAACCACGTCAAATGGTACATCGACCCCACCGTGACCTTCCGGCGTTCCTGCGCCCACGGCATCTGCGGCAGCGACGCCATGCTGATCAACGGACGCAACCGCCTTGCCTGCAAGACCTTGCTGCAAGACATCGTCAAAGACGGCGGCACCATCACGGCAGAGCCGATTCGCGGCCTTAAAGTCGAAAAAGACCTCTTGGTGGATATGGAGCCGTTCTTCGACGCTTACCGCTCGATCATGCCGTATTTCATCAACGACGACGCGCCGCCCGCCGCCGAGCGTTTGCAATCTCCCGAAGACGCCGAGCGGATGGATCAAAGCTCCAACTGCATTCTGTGCGCCTGCTGCACCACCTCTTGCCCGATCTTCTGGGTCAACGGCAGCTACCTCGGCCCGGCGTCGATCGTGCAAGCTCACCGCTTCATCTTCGACACCCGCGACGCCGCCACCCAACAGCGCCTGAATATCATGAACCAAAATACCGGCGTGTGGCGCTGCCGCACCGCTTACAACTGCACCGAAGCCTGCCCACGCGACATCCCGATCACCCAACTGATCGAGGAAGTCAAGCGGGCAGTGATGTACCAGCAGGCGTAACAACACCTTAACGAACCAAAAAGGCCCGACTTCTTAAAGAGTCGGCCTTTTTTCGTTGCTCTTCTTCAACTCCTTAAACGGTTCGTTGAGAACGGCATTTCGCTCCACCGCCTGAGTCAAGCCCAGCAGCACCCACTCATCATCCTCAAGCGCTGCCCACTTCGGCCTTGGAACGCCGTGCTTGGGCAGCAAAACCAAATCGCCAATCAGCCGTCCCAAGGCAGCTCGGTGTGATTTTTTTCTCAGAAGTATTCACAGTTTGTCGGAAAACCCGCAGGAATTGTCAGGATTTTGTTATCGCGCTCAGACCATACTGGGGGTACAAGTTTCATTGATCCGAGCTGATCAGTGAACAAACTCGCGGAGAACAGATGACACTTTGGGGCCACCTTGAGCGGTTTGCATTTATAGATCTAGTCAACTTCGTCAACAATCAAACAGGCACTCTTTCACTCGGCGAAGCGTATCAGGGCCGGACGCTGGAAATGTATTTGGTCAAAGGAAAACTCAGAACCCTTCACGCCGATGGATTCCGCATTCAGGAGCAAATGCGGGTGCGGGAAATCATTTATACGCTCATCAGTCAGTACAACGGCAAGTTCGAGTTCGATAACCGCAGGCTCAGGAGCGAGTGTGACTTCTGGCTCGATATGGATCTGGCTCAGCTCTTAACACAGGCCGCGCAAGACACCATGATTCCTGAAAACGAGCTGCCCCGTCCACACGATAAGTTTGTGGACGCTTGCTTGGCTAAGCCTTTTGCCGATTTGGTTCAAAGTGACGCCCTTCAAGACAAATGGCAGCAGATTCAGCCGTATCTCGGCTGGGGAATCAGCGCGGCGGAGTTGACGGGGCAGCTCTTTTACAGCGAGCGGGAACTGCGTGTCACGCTGCACCGCTTATTGTTGGCGGGGGCCGTCCTGCCGCAGCCTAAGCTTTCTGAGCGTCTGCCCGTTCTGGGCCAAATTCAGAGCGTTCAGGGGCGGGCGGCACTGCCCGCCAAGCGTTCCGCCGACGCGAAACCCGGCTGCCGTTTGTCGAAGTCTTGGCGGCGCTTTACCCGTTCTTTGCACTGATTCTTTGCGCAGACGCCGCACAGCCGAAAATAAGGAAAAGCCAGCCGGAATTGTACTCGGCTGGCTGCTTGTTTTACTCGCTTCAACGTCGTACTTAAGCGGGAATCAAATCCCCGGAGCGGTTCCAGAAGCGGTGCTGGGCCACCCCTTTGACAAAGTCGTCTGCCGACTGCTTGGACAGATCGAAAACGCCCTTCGCCGCGTCCACTGGAACACCGGAGCGCTGGAGGAAGGATAAGGCCTCGTGGCTGGCCCCCACCGCTTTGCCGTGCTTGTACGCCTGCGCCACGAAGCGCACAGCGTCGCCCATGCTGCTAAGCGCCTCGAGGCTGGCCGCGCCGCCGGGCAGATACACCGCGTCGTAAACCACCGAGGGAGTGGTCAGGATGGTTTTGTCCACCTTGACTTCTTCCCCATCGGCCCTGAGGCTGCCCAGGTGGGTGCCGACCACCTCGGCCTTGCCCCCTTCAGCGGCCAAAGCGTCTTTGATGGTCTGCACGTCGCCCGCGTTCACGCCGTCAGCGGCCAAAATCGCCACTTTGCGGCCCCTCACCGAAGGCGGCGCGGTGTTGTGATCCACCATGCTCAGCGCCGCGTCACGCTTGAGGCCGCCCGAAGCAGTGGTGTCCGATACCGCTTTTTCGAGCAGCTTCATCAGCTCGGTGTCGCTGGGCATTGGCCCCGCCGTTTCCAGTTCGCCCAAAGCCGCCGCCACCTGATCGCCCAGCACCGCGTTGATGCGGCGCAGATGCTCGATCATCTTGAGGCGAATATCGCGGACTTCGACTTTGCCGAGTTCGAATTGTTGCGCCCGCACGATGTGCATTTTTTCGACAGGTGACATCGAATTCCAAAACAGTTGGGCCTGACCGTAGTGATCGGAAAAGCTCTCGGCCCGCTGGCGAACCTTGACGCCAGTCATAGGTTCGGGGTAAGTCACGAAACCGCCCTTCTCGGCAGGCACTTCGGCAGGCTGACCGCCGCCCAGCGAATTGGGCTCATACGACACGCGGCCCGGGTTGATGGTGCGGCGCATCTGGCCGTCGCGCTGGTGGTTGGAGACCGGCGCAAGCGGGCGGTTGATCGGCAGCTCCACCCAGTTGGGCGTGCCGAGGCGGCTGATCTGGGTGTCGAGGTACGAGAACAAGCGGCCCTGCAGCAAAGGATCGTTGCTAAAATCAATGCCCGGCACCAGGTTGGTGGGCATAAAGGCGACCTGCTCGGTTTCGGCAAAGTAGTTGTCGGGATTGCGGTTGAGCGTCATTTTGCCCACCCGCTTGACCGGCACGAGGTCTTCCGGTACGAGTTTAGTGGCGTCCAGCACATCGAAATCGAATTCGGCGGCCTGATCTTCGGTAAAGATTTGCAGGCCCAGTTCCCATTCTGGAAAGTTGCCCGCTTCGATGTCGTCCCACAAGCTGCGGCGGTGGAAATCGGCGTCGCGTCCGGCCAGTTCCTGCGCTTCGTCCCACACCAGCGAGTGAATGCCCGACAGCGGCTTCCAGTGAAATTTGACAAAACTGGACTGGCCCTGAGCGCTAATGAACCTGAAGGTATGCACCCCGAAGCCTTCCATGTTGGCCAGCGAGCGCGGGATAGAGCGGTCACTCATCACCCACATCAGCATGTGCATGGTTTCGGGCGTCAGCGAGATGAAATCGTAGAAGGTGTCGTGGGCGCTGGCCGCCTGCGGAATCTCGCGGTGCGGCTCCGGCTTGACCGAGTGAATAAGGTCGGGAAACTTGATGGCGTCCTGAATAAAAAACGGCGGAATGTTGTTGCCCACGAGGTCCCAGTTGCCTTCCTCGGTGTAAAACTTGACCGCAAAGCCGCGCACGTCGCGGGCGGTGTCGGCGGAGCCGCGTGAACCGGCCACCGTGGAGAAGCGCACGAAAACCGGCGTGACGCGGCTGGCATCAGTCAGCACTTTGGCGGCGGTGAATTCGGAGAGCGAATCGTCATACACCTGAAAAGTGCCGTGCGCTCCCGCGCCGCGTGCGTGAACCACCCGTTCAGGAATGCGCTCATGGTCAAAGTGGCTGATTTTTTCGCGCAGCAAAAAGTCTTCCAGCAAGCTGGGGCCGCGCACGCCCGCCCTGAGCGAGTTCTGATCGTCGCTGATGGCGTGGCCGAGGTTGTCGGTCAGACGCTGGGTCGGTTGCTGAATGGCTTCTTGAATGGTCGGTAAATTACTGGCCTGCGGCTTGTTTTGATCGTCTTTCATAAACGCCCCCTTAATCAACAAACAGTGGCCACCATCAAAGCGGCACACATTGCTTCAGGTCACGTTATAGACGAGCGGTGTTAGGCCAAGGTTAGATCAATTGCAAGATAAGCGAAATTTCAAGCAAGCAGGAGAGAGCCAAAAATCTTGTTTAGAGTTTAGCTAAAGGTAGATTGAACTGACTCTCAAGCAAATTAATGTTCAACTAAAGATCTTAAAACTGCAAAGCGTATGTAGAGCCGTCACTGCCCTTGCAATTGCCGACGCCGTGGCCGCTGGCGTCGGCCTGAAAGTCACAGGTGATGGTTTTGACGGCGGCGGTGTTGAGGCGCTGAGTCTTGACGATCAAGTTGCCGGGGCCGGTGGGATTGCGGGCCTCAGCGGAAGTTCTCAGGCCGCCGTAGCCGCTGCGGCGATCCTCAGAGTCGCCACCGAACGAAGAGCCGACGCCAAAGCCGACACTCACTCCCAGCGCGTTTTGGTTGCCGATAACGCTGTATTTGCCGCTGTAGAGGTCTTGGCCGAGTTGCACCGTGACGTTATCAGGCGTTCCGGCCAGCACGGGGCGCGGCTGGAAACCACCGAGGAACAGCACCCGGCCTTCTTGCCCGCTGACCGCGTTGACCAAGCGGCCCGCCGTGTCGGTGATAGTCGGGGCACACGACGCCAGAACGCCCAGCAAAGTGAGCGGCAGAGCAGCAGCAGCAAAACGGTTCATGCTGCATGCTAAGCCCTAAGAGCTGACGGGGTGCTGAGAAACCGCGTCGCTCGGCCCCACTTCCCCTTCATCCCTCAAATGCCCACGCTCCGGTGCGCTAGCCTAACTCAGCATGAAGGTCAAAGTTTCCGGCAACCGTTCCCGTTCCGCTCAAGCCTCACTCCCCGCGACCGTCCTCACTCCTCCAACTCCGGAGCCGCGCCAAGAGCGTTATCCCGTCCGCCCGTCCCAGCTCAAGGTGCTGGACATCGAGAAGGTGGTGGCGGGCGGCCTCGGCCTGGCCCGCGACGAGGACGGCGTGGTGCTGGTGCGCGGCGCACTCGGCGGCGAACAGGTGGAAGCCCAGGTGCAAGCGGCGCGGGGCGTGCGGCAGGGCCGGGTGGTGCGGGTGCTGCGGCCCAGTCCTGACCGGGTGGACGCTCCCGATTTGCCCACCGCTGACCTCGCCCACGCCCGCTACTCGGCGCAGCTCCGCATCAAGCGCGAGTTGGTGGAAGAAGCGCTGAGCCGCATCGCCAAACTGGATCATCCGGTGGCCGACACCGTGCCGAGTCCGAGGGAGTGGCATTACCGCAACGGAGCTCAGTACCTGGTGACGCCGCGCGGCCTGGCCTACCGCGAGCGCAGGGGCCAGGGCATGTGGCGGCTTGAGGGCGGCCAAGACCCCTTGGTGATGGACGCGGTGCAGGCCGTGCTGGATCAACTCGACCCTGAGCGGCTCGATCCGGCACACGAAATTGCCTTTCGCGGCAGCCGCCAGACCGGGGAAGTGGTCGCCAGCTTGATCGGCGTCGGGCAGCCGGGCCGGTTTTTGCGGGCCGCCCATCACCTGCTGGATGTGGGCGTGGTGGGCGTGTCGCTGGCCGGAGCGGCGCAGCGTAGATTTACAGCGGGCGTGCAGCTCATCGCCGGAGAAGGCAGCGTGCAAGAAAAACTCGGTGAGGTGCAGGTCAGCTTATCGGCGGTGGGCTTCGCGCAGGTCAATCCCGAGGCGGCGGGGCAAGCTTACCGGATGGCGGCTCAGTTGGCGGGAAGCAGCTCTGTGTTAGACGAGAACGCCGAGTTAGACGGGAGCAACATGCCCGACAAAAACAAAACGGCGCTCGACCTCTACGGCGGCAGCGGCGCGATTGGCCGTCATCTGGCCCGGACGTTTGGCAAAGTGATCGTGCTCGACACCTCCAGCGAAGCGCTGCGGCGCGGCCAAAGCGACGTGCGGCAAAGCGGGGAAAAAAACGTGGTCTTTCGCCGGGATGACGCCGCCGCCCTGCCCAATGCCGACGCCATCGTGGTCGATCCGCCGCGTGCGGGCCTGAGCAGCGAGGCCAGAGACGCCATTGACGACAACACCGCCAACACCCTGGTGTATGTCTCGTGCGACCCGGCGACCTGGGCCAGAGACGTGGGCGACTTGGTGCGGCGCGGCTGGGTACTGGGCGAAGTGGTGCCGCACGATTTTTATCCGCAGACCAGCCACGTGGAAGTGGTCAGCAAGTTGACGCGGCGCTGAGCGGTAACCGGGGGCAAGTCGTCCTGCGACTCCCGTGCAGTGGGTTAGGAACCTGAACCTATCTTCCCCGCCACCAGCAGCCGCTCCAGCACCGCCGCCACACCGTCCTCGTCGTTGCTGAGGGTCACTTCAGCGGCCAGTGCCAAAACTTCCGGCACGGCGTTGGCCACCGCCACCCCGCAGCCTGCCCACGACAGCAGCGGCAGGTCGTTGGGCGCGTCCCCAAAGGCCAGCACTTCGCCCGCCCTAATCCCCAGCCCGGCGCACAAGCGGGCCAGCGCGGCGCTTTTGTGGACGCCCCGCGCCGCGATTTCGGCAAAGGGTGCGCCGCTGAGCGAAGCGTGGAGTTCGTCGCCGCACCGCGCATTGATCAGCTCTGTAAGTTGCGCGGGTGACAAACGGGCGGAGCGGGCCATCACTTTCAGCACGGGGTGGCCTGCATCAAGAACCTCTAGAACGTCACTCACGCTGTCGGGCGCGGCGCGGTAAGCGGTTTCGGCCTGCATCCCGCTGCCCCACTCCAGCGCCAAGCCCAAGTCGGGGCAGGCCGAGCGCAAGGCAGGCACGGCGCGGCGCAGCACTTCGGGGGACAGGGTTCGCAAGTCCTCGGGTTCACCGCCGGGGAGGCGGTGAATGGCCGCACCGTTGCTGCAAATCACGTGTCCGCTGAGGCCCAAATCCTTTGCCAGCGGCAGCACCATCCGCGAGGGCCGCCCGGTAATCAGCACCACCACTCCGCCCGCCGCCTGCACGCCCGCCAGCGCGGCGCGGCTGCGCACAGACACCTCACCCGCCGAACTCAGCAAAGTGCCGTCTAGGTCGCTGGCCACCAATTTGAACTTCATGGCTCTATCTTGACCGGAAACGGGGAGCGGCTTCCACACTCTCCCATCACTGCTGTTCCAGCAGCACCACTGCCGCCGCGTGCTGGCGGGTGTGGGTCAGGGTTAGGTGGGCGACGTAGCCGCGCTCACGCATCTCGGCCGCAATAGCGGGCGCAAAGCCCAGCAGCGGCGGCGCATACGGAAAGGGGCCGTCTGGGGTGCGGGGGCGCTCCACCCACACATCGCGCCAGGCGTGCGGGCGCGGCCAGACTTTTTGAAAGGCTTCCTTGGCCGCAAACCGCGCCGCGAAGCTCGGTGCCGGATCGGCGAGGGCTTGGCAGTAGGCCAGCTCGCCTTCCGTGAACAGCTTGCCGAGGCGGTGGCTTTCGCGCTCAATCAGGCCGCGAATTCGCTCTACCTCTACCAGATCGTGGCCGATGGCGATAATCACGTGGAACAGTTTAGGGCCTGTGGCCTGCGACTTTGTAGAAAAACCAAAAAAAGTGGGAAGCGGGCCAGCTGCTCACCCCACTTCCCACTCACCCCGGCTTGCCCTCAGGCAAACGATTCCAACTCGCTTGCGCTGATCGGGCGCGACTGTGCGCCGAGGCTGGTGGCGCTCAGGACGCCCGCCGCGTTGCCGAGCTTGGCGGCTTCGGCCATCGATTTGCCGTTCAGGACGGCGTGGGCAAAAGCGGCCACGAAGGTGTCGCCCGCGCCAGTGGTGTCGACCACCCGGTCGCCGACCGGCACCGCGTCCACCAGTTCGGTTTCGTCGGGGGTCCAGACGATGCTGCCCATCGCGCCCACTTTGACGACGACCCGTTTGGTGCCGCGTGCGCCGAGCGTCGAGAGGGCCGCGCTGATGCTGTGGGTGCCGGTCAGGGCCAGCAGCTCGTGCTGGTTGAGCAGCAGATAATCCGCGCCCACCGCGCTGTCGAGCAGGCCCATGCCCACCGCGTTGACCGCCCCGGTGCCGAGGTCGAGGAACACCGGCACGCCAGCCTTTTGCGCCGCTGCCACCGATTTGAGGGCGTAGTCGCGCTGCGGGCCGCCGATCAGGCTGTAGGCCGAGAGAATCAGGGCGTCGGCGCTGTCGATGTCTTTTTTCTTGAGTTTGGCCGGATCGAGTTCGCGGTTGGCCGCGCCGTAACTGATCATGGCCCGCTTGCCGTCGGGCGTCTGCATCACCGTGATGGTGCTGGTCAGCGCTTCGGTGTCGCGCTGCACCGCCGCTTCCGACACGCCGCTGCTGCGCACGCTCGAGAGCGCAAAGTCGGCAAAAGGATCTTGGCCCACCCTCGCCGCCAGCGTCACGCTGTGGCCGAGGCGGGCCAGCGTGACGCTAATGGTGCCGCCTGCGCCGCCCGGCTGCATGGTGGCGCGGTTGGGGGCCACTTCTTCCCCCGGCGCGGGCAGGTGGTCAAGGTGATACAAGTGATCCACCGTCACATCGCCAATTACATAGAACTTCACTGTTTTCCTCCGCACCCGCCAAGCAGACCTCGCCTTGACGGGAGAATTTTCGTCTTGAATACGCTTATCTTGCCCATGATACACGGCGCCGCCTGAGCCTTGCGGCGGAGAGAGGCCGGTTGTTGCTGAGTTACTGACCGACTGGGCATCTGGCCCCAGCGAAGACTATTTTTGGATTGGCCTTCAGTCTACGTTGTCCACTGGGCGCAGCGCCGTAAAAATTTGCTCCATTTGGACAAGCGGCACGTCTTCGGCGCGGACATTGGCCGTCAGCTGCGGGCCGGCCTGACCAGCTTTCTGGATAGCGGCGTCAATGAACTCGCCCTCATAGCCGGCCATCCGGAGGTTGTTGCGCAGCGTCTTGCGGCGGTGCTGCAAAGCCACTTCCAAAAAGCGCACGAACGCCGGGTCGGGCTTGGAGCCGCTGAATTCCAGCCGAACGATGCTGCTGGTCACGTCGGGCGCAGGAAAAAAAGCTCCCTTGGACACGTCACGGATGATTTTGGCGCTGCCGTGAAGGGCCACCAGCGCCGAGAGGTAGCCGTAGCCGTCTTGTCCGGGCTGTGCGCCCAGCCGCTCGGCCACCTCACGCTGCACCAGCACGGTGGCCGATACGATACCGGGAGCCTGCATAAACTGGGTCAACAGCGCCGTGGAGATGTAGTACGGCAAGTTGGCGATCACCCGCGTGCCGGGAGGCAACTGAGAGTAATCGAAGGTGAGCGCGTCGCCCCAGATGATGTCTACGCCGCTGCCCGCCAGCGTTTCGGCCAGCACCGGACGCAGCCGCTCGTCTTTTTCTAAGGTGGTGACGGCCGCGCCGCGCCGCGCGAGTTCGCGGGTCAGCACGCCCAGTCCCGGCCCGACTTCCAGTACGTTGACGCCCTGCGCCGCGCCGCCGACTTCAGCGATCAAGCGCAGGGTGTTGCCGTCGATCAAGAAATTCTGACCGAGGCTTTTGGTGGGGCGCAAATTGAAGCGCTCCAGCAGTTCGCGCACCGTGCGCGGCGAATACAGCGGCGCGGCAAGCTCGGTGATGGGCTCAGAAGCAAGCCCAGCCGCAAGGTCAGCGGAGGGTTCGGGCACAGCGTCAAAATCGGGGTCAGGAGTAGGCATAAGCAAAAGCAGAGCGGCCAGAGCAAGCCCAAAACACAGCGGGCCTTACGCTGACGCGGCGCAAGTAATGAGTATACTTCGGCCATGACCGAGAGCAAGGCCCCCGTATCCCTTCAAAAGGGCGTTGGCACTGGGGGAGCACCCATCACGTCCGCGCCGCTCCCGGCTATGCCGCCGCACCTGGCAGGGCTGAATCTGGACTGGGGCGGCTACCTGACGGCCGGCGAGTACCGCCGCGCCATGGCCGCCGCCCGCCTCGCTCCCACACCGCTGCCGAGCAGTTTACTGAGCGCTCTGGAGTCGCTGCACGACATTCAAGATCACGTCCGCGCCCACAAATACCCGCAGGCCCGCCGCGCCCTGAACCGGCTGACCCAAGACCTCAGTGAACCCGACGCCGCGCTGAGTGAGGTGCGCCGCCACGTCAGTGTCCACACGCTGGACGCCGCCCTCACGAGTTTGGAAGCGGCGGAGACGGCGCGTCATGTAGAACCCGAAGCGTTGACTGCCGCCCTGCAACCCGCCCTCGACTTGCCGCTGACCCGCGCCGAGGCGCTCAACTCGGTAGGTGTGCTGCACGCCATCCATGAGGAAACCGGCCAAGCCCGCCAGCTGTTTGAGCAGGCCGCCGAAGCCGACGCGGGCCACTACCGCGCCGTCAGCAATATTGGGAATTTGGAGTTGCAAGCCGGAAACTTCAAAGAAGCCGAGGCCGCCCAGCGCCGCGCCATCGCGCTGAATCCCGACTTTGCCGGAGCGCACCACAATCTGGGCGTGGCGCTGCGTAGACAGGGGCGGGTCAACGACTCGGTCAAGGCCATCCGGCGCGGCCAGCGCTTGTCGGTGCGCCGAATGCGCGAAGACGCGCCGCGCCTGAGCGTCGGCAGCGCGGCCAACAAAGGGCTGAATGCCAAGTGGCTGACTCCGGCCAATTTGCGGATTATCGGCTTGGTGGTCGCGGCGCTGGTGTTTTACTTTTTCCTCAAAGGGCGCTGAGCAGAGCAGCTTCTCGTTTGCGGCCTGTGGCAACAAAATGCGGGAACAAAAAGACGCCGAAACGCTCTCCTCACACGCGCACCAAAACTTGGGCGCGAAACTGAGGCATGGCTGAAGCGGTTTTCCTTCCCGAAGGTGTCAAGGCGCTTGACGCCCGTTTAGAAGCCGCTGAGCTGCTGGATCTGGCAATGGAAACGGCGGGGCGAGCGGTGGCCGACCACCTTCAACACCACTTTCCGGCGGGCCACGTCTTGCTGCTGGCAGGCAGCGGGGCCAACGGCGGAGACGCTTTGGTGGCGGCGCGGCATTTGCTGGCACTGGAGCGCGAAGTGACGGTGCTGGCCCAACCGTCCAAGCACCCGCTGAGTCAGCTCAACAAGCGGCGGCTCTCAGCGGTTGGCGTTGAGGCGCAGACCCTCTCAGCAGCCAACCTGCGCCGCGTCCTGACGGGCGCTCAGATGGTCGGCGGGGTGGTGGTGGACGGCCTGCTCGGCACCGGATTCGTGCCGCCGCTGCGCCCAGAACTCAGCGAACTCGTGGAGATCATCAACCAAAGCGGTCTCAAGGTGCTGAGCATTGACCTACCCTCCGGCTTGGACGCCAGCAACGCTCAGCGTCCAGAGGCGGCAGTGAGGGCGGCGCAGACCGTGACGTTTGGCGGCCTCAAGCCCGCGCTGATCTACGGCCCCGCCGCGCACGCCGCCGGAGAGGTGAGTGTGGCCGACTTGCGGGTACCGCCGGAGTGGGTTTTGCGGGAAGCGGTGGCCCTGCGCCTGACTGACGCTGAAATCGCCGCCAAGCTGCCAGTGCGCTTTGCCGACGCCCACAAAGGCACGGCGGGCCGCATCTGGATGGTGGGCGGACACCCCGGCACCGTGGGCGCACCCGCGCTGGCCGGGCTCGGCGCTCTGCGGGTGGGCGCGGGGCTGGTCAGCATCTACAGCGGGGCCGATGTGCCGCTGATCACGCCGGAGCTGATGGTTCACCGGGTCGAAATGGATGACCAGCTGAGTGCACTAGAGAACGAAGTAAAGCCGGACGCGCTGGCAGTAGGGATGGGCCTCGGCCCAAATGCGGCGCAGGTGGCCCGCACGGTGCTGAGTTGGACAATTCCCACCGTAGTGGACGCCGACGCCCTGCAACCCGAACTCGCCGGACACGGCCACGACCAAGTCATCTGGACGCCGCACCCCGGCGAAGCGGCGCGGCTGCTGGGAGTCACCACACCAGAGATCACCGCTGGTCCGCTCAGTGCGGCCAGGCAGCTTCAAAGCAAGTTCGGGGGCGTGGTGGTGCTCAAAGGCGGGCCGTCTACCCTGGCCACTGGGAACGGCCTTTTCGTCTCGCGGGGCGGGCATCCCGGCATGGCCTCGGCTGGCATGGGCGATACGCTGAGCGGCATTTTGGCGGGTCTACTGGGACAAGGGCTGAGCGCCGAGGACGCCGCGCTGTGCGGCGTAAGGCTGCACAGCAAAGCGGGCGAACTCGCCGGAGCCAAGCACGGCTACGGCCTGACGGCCACCGACGTTTCGGGGGAAGTGGGAGCGGCTTGGCTGGCGCTGGTGCGGGGCGCTTAGCCAACCGCTTACATCCGCTTTTTGGTCGCCCGGGTGGCCTGCGCCGTCCACGGATCATCCGGCCAGGGGTGCTTGGGATATTGGCCGCGCAAGTCTTTGCGAACTTCAAAGTACCCGCTTTGCCAAAACGAGCGCAAATCCTGCGTGATCTGCACCGGGCGGCGGGCGGGCGAGAGCAAGTGCAGCAGCACCGGCGCTCTCCCCGCGTTGACGGTGGGCGTATCGGCCAGCCCGAAGAGTTCTTGCAACTTGACAGCCAGAATAGGAGCGTCGCCGTCTGGGCGGTACTCCAGCTTGATGCTGTGACCGCTGGGCACGCTGAGCTGAGTGGGAGCGAGTTCGTCGAGTTGGCGCGGCAAAGGCCAAGGCAATAGGGGATGCAGCGCCGAGAGAAGCTGGATCTTGCCCAAATCCTCGCGCCTGCGAACCGTGCCGAGGTGGGGGGTGAGCCAGTCGTCCAAGCGCTCCAGCAAAGCGGCGTCCGAAACATCCGGCCACTCCTCTCCTGCTCGCCACGCCCGCAGACTCAGCACACGGGCTTGCCACTGCCGCGCTTCATTCGTCCAGCTCAGTGAACCCAGCCCCTCGCGCAGCACCGCCGAGCGCACGGCGGATACCCGCAGAGCTTCCGGCACTTGCTGGAGCGGCTGGGTGCCGAGCAGCAAGCGGCCAAAGCGGCGCTCGCGGGCGGCGGTCAGCGTTCCTGTGCGGCTGTCCCACTCGACCACGTCGGAAGTCACCGCCTGAGCGCTCAGCACCGCTTCACTCAGCGGCGCAGCAAGGTAGATGCGGCCCTCGCCGCTGCCCGCATCCAGGTGAGCGGCCACCACATAGGGCTGCCCGGCGAGGTCATCCCCTTCGGGGAGCCGTGCGCCCTGCCCTCCCGCCAGCAGGTAGCGGTCTAGAGTGCCGGGGCGAAGTTGCGCGGCCCGTTCTGGATAAGCAAGATGCAGGAGTTGGCCCACCTGCTCTGGGTCGGGCGAAGTGTCGTCAGGCCGGACACGCAGCAAGCTGCGCCACTGCCGACTGAGACGCTCGATTCGCTCCAAGATGGCCCTGTCCCCTTCTCCCCTGCCCCCACTGCGGTGCTGGCGCAGCG
Organism: Deinococcus detaillensis; assembly: GCF_007280555.1. Taxonomy (NCBI): domain Bacteria; kingdom Thermotogati; phylum Deinococcota; class Deinococci; order Deinococcales; family Deinococcaceae; genus Deinococcus; species Deinococcus detaillensis. The sequence goes on from NZ_VKDB01000023.1 coordinate 23,923, forward strand.
CCCAGACCCGCCGCGCCACGTCGCTGCCCGCACTGCGCGGCAAGGGGTCGCGTTCCTCCAGCACGGCGGCAAGGTCGGCAGCCAGCGGGCCGAGGCCCAGCGACGCGCCCTGACTGAGCAGGTGGGCCAGTCGCGGGTGGGTCGGCAGGTCCAAGAGTTCGCGGCCCTGCGGGGTGATGCGGCCACCTTGAAGAGCACTCAACTCGGTCAGCAGGCTCTGAGCGGTGGCCACTCTGGGCGGCGGCGGAGCGTCGAGCCAGGGCAAAGCTGTCACATCCGCGCCCCAGCCCGCCACTTCCAGCAGGAGCGGCGCGAGGTCGGCGCTCAGGATTTCCGGCAAGCGTGCGGCGGCAAGCAGCGGCTGGGTGCGCTCGCTCCACAGGCGGTAAGCCACCCCCGGCGCAGTGCGGCCCGCCCGTCCAGCGCGTTGATCGGCGCTGTCGCGGGTCACGCGGCTCGTCACCATTTTGCTCAGGCCGCTGCCCGGATCAAATTGCTGGGTGCGGGTCAGGCCGCTGTCGATCACCACCCGCACGCCGTCAAGGGTCAGACTGGTTTCCGCGATGCTGGTGGCCAGCACCACCTTGCGCCGAGCAGGGTCGGGCACAATGGCGCGGTTTTGCTCGGCAATCGGGAGGTCGCCGTAAAGCGGCAAGACAGAGACTTCGGGGTGACGTTCGCGCAGCGCGGCCATGTTGCGGCGAATCTCAGCCACGCCCGGCAAGAACGCCAGAATGTCGCCTTCATCGCTTGCCAGAGCCCGCGTCACCGCGCCCGCCACTGCCGAGGCCGGATCAGCCGGATCGGCGGCGAGGTAGCGCACGTCCACCGGATAGCTGCGGCCCAGGCTTTCCAGTATGGGAATGTGTGTACCCAAACGGGCAGGCAAGCTGGGATCGAGGGTGGCTGACATGATCAGCACCCGCAGATCGTCCCTCAGTGCGCCCTGCACCTCGCGCACCAAGCTGAGGGCCAAATCCGCGTTGAGGCTGCGTTCGTGGAACTCGTCGAAGAGAATCAGGCCCACGCCCTTCAGCTCCGGGTCGTGCTGAAGGCGGCGGGTCAAAATGCCCTCGGTGACGACCTCGAGGCGGGTGCGGGCCGAGACGAGCGTTTCAAAGCGCACCCGCAGGCCCACCGTCTCGCCGACTTTTTCGCCCAGAGTGGCCGCCAACCGCGCCGCCACCGCTCTGGCCGCCACCCGGCGGGGTTGCAGCAGCAACAGACGCTGGCCCGAGAGCCAAGGCTCAGAAAGCAGTTCCAGTGGCAAGCCGGTGCTTTTGCCCGCGCCGGGGGGGGCTTGCAAGATCACCAGCGGGTGCAGATTGAGCGCCGCCCGCAAGGCCGGTAAAAGTTCCAACACCGGCAAGCTCAAGGCGTTACACCAATGAGCCGTCCGCTCAGCGGCGCGTGATCGGAAAAGCGTTCGCGGCGCTCCACCCATACTTCTGTCAGGGGCAGACCCGCCGCCAGGAGGTAATCGATGCGCCAGCCGACATCGTTGTTAAAGGCGTTGGCGCGGTTGCTCCACCAAGTGTATTCGCGCCGATCAATCAAGTGGTCGCGGTGGCTATCGCGCAGGCCCAGCGCCAGATACTGGCTCATCCACTCGCGCTCATGCGGCAAAAAGCCGGGCTTGTTGCGGTTGCTCTGCCAGTTTTTGATGTCCAGCTCCGTATGGGCCACGTTGAAATCGCCGCCGATGATCAGGGGCGGTCTGGGGGCGGCTGTCTTCGTTTCGTTGTCGTCTTGGCTGCTCTCTGCGTCCGGTACAGATAAATGCCCGCGTGTCCACTCGGCAAAGTCCACCAGGACCCGCTCCTTAAAGAGTTGGCGCTCAGGCCGACTCGCGCCGCTGGGCAAATACACGCTGGCAAAGCGGACGCCCTCCACCACCGCCGACAAGACCCGCCCCTCGGCATCGACTTCGGGGTCGTTCATGCCCATCTGCACGTCACTCAGGCCGCGCCGACTCAGCAGCGCCACTCCGCTGTACCCGGCTTTTTGGGCAGGGTGCCAGCACGAATCGTAGCCGAGCGCGGCAAACACCTCCGGCAGCGGCTCAGCGCGGACTTCTTGCAGCAGCAGCACGTCGGGGGCGTGGCGCTCCAGCCAGCCGAGCAGCCCTTTGCTGAGGGCGCTCCGGAGGCCGTTGACATTCAGGGTGGTGACGTTCAGGGAGGTAAGGGAGGACACCCCGGCAGCATAAAGCAAGGCCCCACGCTTCAAGCCCAAATCAAGACAAGATTTATACCACTGAGACCCGCCTTCATGAGAACAGCGCTAGTCTGTCGGCATGGCAGATATCCAGTTTCGCAACGAGTCCGACGGTCAGAGCTTTCAAATGACCCACCCCAAAGCCGCACGCGTGCTGGACGACATCGAGAAGTGGGCGGGCAGCAACGGGTTTGAACACATCACCTTTTGGCGTGACGAGAGCGACAGCACCAAATACTGGGTGCAACTCGGTGAAGACAAGCTCAACTATTGGGTGCATGAATCGACGTTCAGCGAAGGCAAACACGAAGAAGTCGAAATGCAGCTCGACTACGCACGCGGCGCTCAGCGGCGCTCGGCAGCGGGGTACGCCAAGTTCGACAAGTGAAGCGGGCTGAACCAAGTTCATTCGTCCTGCCGGAAACTTGCCGCCTTCTGCTAGCCTGAGCCGCATGCGATTGGTGGTTGGCGTTTCGGGAGGCAGCGGGATGCCGTATGCCCTGAGCATTTTGAGGGCGCTGAGCAGCCTGGATGTGGAAACGCATCTGGTGGTTTCCAGCGGCGCCAAGCGGGTGATGAGCATGGAAGGCGGGCCGCAACTGAGCGACCTGACCGAACTGGTGCACACCGTTCACGACGACCGCGATCTGGGGGCCAGCATTGCCAGCGGCTCCTACCGCACGGCGGGCATGCTGGTGGTGCCGTGCAGCGCCGGAACGCTGGCCAAAATCGCCCACGGCTTTGCCGACAATCTGCTCTCCCGCGCCGCCCACGTGACCCTCAAAGAGCGCCGCCCGCTGGTGCTGGTGACCCGCGAAGACCCGCTGCCGCGCCCGATGTTGCAAAACATGCTGCTGGCCCATGACGCCGGAGCCAGCTTGATGAGCGCCAGCCCGGGCTTTTATCACGCGCCCAAAACGGTGGACGAACTGCTGCATTTCGTTACGGCGCGGGTGCTCGATCAGTTTGGGCTGGAAGCGGGCGATTTTAAGCGCTGGGGCGAGGCTTGACGCTTCCCCAGCGCACCGCGGCCCTGATTCCCGCTGCCGGACTGGGCACCCGCTTGGGGCAGGGGCCAAAAGCATTTGTCACTGTCGGCGGCCTGAGCCTGCTAGCCCGCAGCGTGGCGGCCCTCGCACCACTTGTTGACGAGGTGGTGGTGGCCCTACCGGACGGTTACGCCCTGCATGATTTGAACTTGCCGGGTGACGTCCGCGCCATCACCGGAGGCGCGACCCGCCAAGCCTCGGTGTTGGCGCTGCTGCAAGCCAGTGAAGCCGACGTGGTGCTGATCCACGACGCGGCGCGGCCCTTTTTGCCGCCGAGCGTGGGTGAGGCTGTCAAAGCTGCCGCTGCCCAAACCGGAGCCGCCACCGCCGCGCTGCCGGTCGCCGACACGCTGGTGCGTCAGGCTGGGCCGAACTTGTGGGGCCAACTGACTTCCCGGGAGGGCCTGTGGGCGGTGCAGACGCCGCAGGGCTTTCGGCGTGAGCTGCTGCTGGAAGCCCACCGAGCCGCCGAGAAAAGCGGCATTCAGGCCACCGACGACGCCGGGCTGGTGGCGCGGCTGGGCCTGCCGGTGGCGCTGATTTTGGGTGACGCCCGACTTTTCAAAGTCACCACTCCCGGCGACCTGGTCTTGGCCGAAGCGCTGGCACGACTCTGGGACGCCGAACATGCCTGAGACGCTCAAGGTCTTTGCCCCCGCCAAGATCAATCTGGGTCTCTCGGTGCTGGGCCTGCGCTCTGACGGCTATCACGACCTCTCCAGCATGATGCTGCCGCTGTCGGTGGGCGACGAACTGGAGCTAGAGCCTGCTCTTGACTTGACACTGAAGGTACTGGGCGCGGATTTGCCAACCGGCAGCGGCAATCTGGTGTACCGGGCAGCTGAGCTGTACTTCAGGGCGGCGGGCGTGAAAGGCGGCGCTCAGATCACTCTGCATAAAGTATTGCCGCTGGCCAGCGGCCTCGGCGGCGGCAGCAGCGACGCGGCGAGTACCTTGCTGGCGCTTGATCAGCTGTATCCGGCGGGCGTTGATTTACACACACTCGCCCAGCAACTCGGCGCGGACGTGCCGTTCTTTTTGCTGGGCGGCGCGGCGTTGGCCGAGGGCACTGGGGAGCGCCTGACCCGGCTAACTGCCCCGCCAAGCTGGCTGGTGCTGCTCAATCCCGGTGTGCCGGTCAGCGCCCGCGACGCTTATTCGTGGCTGGACGAAAAGGGGGCTTACACCCCGCCGCTGGACGCTCCCGCACTGCTCGGCGCATTGGCAGCAGGTCAGATGGTGCCGTATTTCAACGCCCTGCAAGACGCGGTGGCGGTTCGTCACCCGCCGATTGCCGCCGCGCTAGAGGCACTCACCCAAGTCGGCCTCCACAGCCCGCTGATGAGTGGTTCGGGCAGCACAGTGTTTGGACTGGCCCAAAGTGAGGCGCAGGCGAGAGCAGCAGAGGCCAATTTGCAAGCTCAGTTTCCGAACTGGTGGGCGCGGGCGGCACAGATCAGGAGTGGACTGGCCCTCTAAGCCACTCCTGCCGTTTCTTCCAGGATCCCACTGCCCCGCGTGGCGTCTTGCAAGGCTGCCCCAAACGCCTCCACGTCTTCAGGATAAAGCTGCACCGGCAAGCTCACGCCCGCGCCGCTGTAACTCTCCTCACCACGCCCGGTATCAAATTGGCCGAGCAGGTGATACAGGGCGCTGAGAAACTCGTAGGGCACCGAAACTTGATATGTCAAGCGGGGGCACACCTCGAAACGCTCGGCAGTTCGCAGGCACTCGGCGCAGCCCCCGCCGTAAGCCCGCGCCAGTCCGCCAGTGCCGAGTTTGACGCCGCCGTAATAGCGCACCACCACCACCATCAGGTGATCGAGGCTCTGCCCCTGAATGGCCCTGAGCATCGGCATTCCCGCCGTGCCGCTAGGTTCGCCGTCGTCGGAGAAGCGGTAAAGCGGGCCAATCTGGTAAGCCCAGCAGTGGTGGGTGGCGTCGGGGTAACGCTCCTTGAGGGCGGCAAGCTGAGCCAGCGCTTGTTCGGGCGTGTCGGCCCGCTCAGCGAAGGCCAAAAACTCGCTGCCGTCTATCACGGCGTCTGTGCGGTGCGGCTGCGCCAGCGTCGTAAACGGCGTCAGGTCGGCGGGTGGCCCAGCCATCACAACAACCCGCGCCGCGCCAGTTCGCGTCGGGCGTGAAACAACACCAAACTGCTGGGGCCGTCAAAAATCTGACCCGCTTCCAGTTGTTCGTAGATTTCAGGCAGCGGCAAGACCAAGCGCTCGATCAGTTCACTGTCTTCATTTTGGGTGCTTCCCAACTCGGCACCAAACGCCAAAAATGGATAGAACACCGCCCCGCTGATGCTCGGCTGTGGATAAAACCCCGGCAGGGCGACCCACTCGCTCGCCACGCCGCCCGCTTCTTCTTTGAGTTCGCGGGCGGCGGCCTCTGCCAAGTCCTCACCCTCCTCCACCCCGCCCGCCACCACCGCGCAGATGCTGGCCCCCAGCGGATAGCGGTACTCGCGGATCAGCACACCCTGACCAGAGGCCGTGATCGGAAATACGAACACGGCGCGGGGGCCGCGTGGCCGGTAGACATATTCGGCTTCCCTGCCGCCGTGCAGGCGCACCACGTCGCTCACCAAGCGGCGCGGCGGGCCACTGAGTTCGGTGCGGCTCAGCGTTTGCCAGGGCTGCTGCTCGTCGGCAATCAGGCGGGGCCAATTGGGATGCTCGGTCATGGCCTGAGGATAGGGCCTTAGCCGGTATGCCGCCACCTGATTACGCCGATTTAACCCTTGAATGAGACTTGCCTGAGCGCTTCTCACTCCCAGAGTCTTAAAGTAAGGCTCAGACATGCGGGACGCCTTCAAGATCCTTTCATCTGCAAGCTTGCTGCTGGGAGCGCTCCTCACTCAGCAGGTTGCCGCCCAGACTGCTGCGCCCAGCGACCCGTTCGTGCGCGGCGCACCTGCCCAGAGCTTGCCGGGTCTGACGCCGCTCACGACTCCCACACTCCAAACCAGCACTTACCCAACCAGCACTTCAGCGCTTAGCAACTCCGTTGGTTCCAGCCCGCCGAGTACTCCCCCATCTCCCAGCCGTCTCAATCCACTTCCGCCGACAGCGGCCCCCAGCGCCAGCGAGTTCCCCGCGCTCGGCTCGCCCCGCGTCTACAGCGAGGGCAGCCAAACCAAAGTGGTCTACGATCTGCCCACCGGCGTCGTCTACAGCCTGATCCAAGAATTCAGCGGCCTGCGCCTCGAGTTCCGGCAAGTGCGCTCAGCGCCCAGTGTCACCGCTCAACTCGGTGCCGCTGTCGGTGAATACCGGGTGGCTTCCTCGCCCAGCGGCGTGCAGATCAGGCTCGCCACGCCGTTTTCGCTCAGCGCCAAAAGCGGGTGGCGGGCCAGTGAGGCCATCATCGCCTCCGGTGGGCGGGTACTGATTTTAGAAATTGGCCCGGCCATCGGTGGCGGCGCGGCGGCCAGTCTGCGCGGCACAGTGAAAACCGATCCCCCCCCGCCCAGCGAACAAGCGGTGAGTCCGGGCGGCGTGGGGCTGACCCCGCTTGCGCTCAAGAGTAATCTAAGCACCGCGCCGCCGATCAGCTTAAGCCGTGGCGCGGCGACCAGTTCACTCGCTTCCACCGCGTTCAGTTCAGCCGTGGGCCTAGCCGACCCCGCTCAGGGCCTCCTTTCGCCCAGTGACACGGCCGCGGCCGCCGGAAGTTCGGGAACCAGCGCCGCCAGCCAACTGCCGCCCGGCGACTCGCTGGGCAACGCGGCTGGCGCTTTGCCCGCGCCCGCTGTGGGCCTGCCCGGCATCAGCGACGGCGATCCCAACATCACACGCGGCAAAGCCAACGGCAGCCCGCAGGCCGGAGCTATTTTGGCCGCGCCACGTATCGGCAAAAACCCCGGCGTCACGCGGGTGGTGCTCGACTTGCCGCCCGGCACCAGTTTTCAAATCTCACCGGGAGCGCTGGGTCTGAGCATCGACCTGGTCGGCGTCGGCGCAGATCCGCTCAGTGCCGGCATCGTCAGCAGCGAGCTGCGCGGCTGGCGCTACAGTCCGGCGGCGGCGGGTTCCGGCACGGCCAGCCGCAGCAACGTCTTTTTGCTTTCGTCCTCGCCGCTGACCTTGCACAGCGGCTGGCGCGGCGTGTTGCTGCCGCCCGCCGGCGGCTCAGACCGCTCGCGGCTGGCGATCGACTTTTCGCCCGCCTTTGCCAACACCACCCCGCTTTTGCCCGCCGAAAAAGTGCTGGCCGCTGCGCCGCCCGTGCGCTCATCCGCGCTGACCTTCAACGGAACAGCCTTGGCGCTGCCCAGCGTCGTCATTGACGCCGGGCACGGTGGGCGCGACCCCGGCGCGGTGGGCCTGGTGACCGAGAAAATGGTGGTGCTGGACGTGGCCCTGCGGGTGCGGCGCTACCTTCAGTCGGCGGGCATTAACGTCATCATGAGCCGCGAAAACGACAGCGCCATTTCCAACGACAAAAACACCGACCTCAATGCCCGCGCCGCGCTGGGCTACAACGGCGCTCAGCTGTATGTCAGCATTCACGCCAACAGCATGGAGCCGGTCAATGTGCTCAGGGGCTACGGCATCGAAACCTGGTGGAACAACAACAACGCCGCCAGTTCGGCCTTTGCCGGATTGCTGCAAGCCAATATTATTCAAACCACTGGAGCTTACAACCAGGGGCTGAAAAGCTCGCGCTCGCTGGCGGTGCTGCGCGGCTCGCGAGTGCCCGCCGCTTTGGTCGAAATCGGCTTCGTGGGCCATCCGGTCGACGGCAGCAACTTGGAAGACGACAACTACCTCGAGCGGGTGGCGCTGGGCATCGCACGCGGCATCCGCGAGGCGCTGGTGACGGGCGTGGCCACGCCAGCGGGCAAGTAAAGAAGCCCCCAAGTGAGCGTTTAGCTTTTGCTGCTGTCCCCCAGCGGCACGGCAATCTGTTTGCGGGCGGCCTGAGCGGTGGGGGTCAGCCACACCACGCCGCTGCCGGTTAGGCTATAGATCATGCCCTCGCCGCTGCGGTAGGTGCTGAACCAGCCCCGGTCGAACTTTTCGATATTGAACTGCAAACTGCTGGAAAACAGCAGGATCAGGTCGCCGTCTATGCGCATTTCGTCGTTGTTGAGGGTGTGGATTTCGATTTCCTCGAACGGCACCGGGCTCTCCAGCACGAAGTAGCCGGTTCCCTTGAGTTCCGGCGACACCAAGCCGTTGCCGCCGAAAGCGCGGGCGTCGAGCATGAGGCGCGGCGACATGTCCATGCTGGTTTCGCACGAGTAAAAAGCTCCGTCGTCGATGATGTAGTTATCGTTCGGCGAATCTTTTTCACCGATAATCAGGTGTTTGTAAGTGGGTTCTGTCCAGACCACGCCGCTGCCCTGAAAGATGTTGCGCGACGACGACTCGCCCATTGCTCGGCCCGCCGCCATCCGCGCCACCCCGCCGAGCAGGCCGCCCAGCCCGCCGCCCCCTTGGTTGCCGCCGCCCATCCCCGGCGAACTCTGCATTCCGCTCAGCGACTTCATGCGGATATTGCCCCGGCTGAACTGAAAGGCTCCGGGTTGCAGCAGCGCCCCGCCGCCGTCGAGCTTAATCTCGAGGACGTTGGGACGCATTCCCAAGCGGTCAGCGGCGTAGAAGTGCTGCGCTTCGTAGAGGTCGTGCGGCTGCACCGGACTTTGGTAAGTGGTAAAGGTCACGCCCTTGCCGGCGGCGGTGTCGAGCTGCTTGAGATTTTCACGGCGCTTTTCCATGCTGAGCCTCCTGCCTTGAAGTTAAAGTGAAGATGAAATCACAGTTTACCTCACAGCGCTTTTGCAGGCAGCGCAATGACTTCTTGGCTCTCGGTGACGCGCCTGCCCGCCGCAAAGGTCAGGTCGCCCAGCGGCACACCAAAATGTGAATCCACTTCCAGCAGGCCCAATTCCAGGCCGCTGAGCGCCGCGCTGATGGGCAAGCCGCCGCTGGCACGGGCGTTGACTTCCAGGAGTTTGGGCTGGCCGTGCTTATCTTCACGGAACTGGGCATTGAAGAGGCCGTCCATCTGGAGTTCGCGGCAGAGGAGGGCCGTCCACTCGCGCATCTGCGGATGCTCCACAGCGGTTTGCAAGTTGCCCAGCCCCACGAGCTTGCGCCGAATCACGCAGGTCAGCAGCTCGCCGCCGCGAGCGAGGGCGTCAATGCTGTATTCAAAGCCGGGCAGGGTTTCCATCACCAGCATCACTGGCAGTTCCTGATCCTTAAACAGCAGTTCGGCAGCGGGGTAGCTCAGGCGCAGCGGGTTGCCGCTCAAAAAGTATTTGAGGTCGTCACCCTCGGTCAAAATCCTAAAGCCGATCCCGAAGATGCCGCGTGCGGGTTTGATACAGGCCGAGCCGTACTCGGCTTCGAGTTCGCGGGCCGCCGCCAGCATCTCCGGCCAATTGTGCACGGGCCGCGTTTCGGGCATGGGGATGTGCTCAGCGAAGGTCTGGTAAAAGTGGGCTTTGTCTTCGCACCGCTCAAAACTGGCCGGGTCAGTGCTGGGAACAATGAGGCGGCAACCGGCGGCCCCAATCTCAGCGCGGTGCTGGGCCAAGTGTGCGGCGTAACGCCCCGCCACCAGCGCGGCGATGTTGTGTTCCCGCACGGTTTGCAGCACGTACTTCAAATATGCCGCCGCGCTGGGCATAGCCGGCTCGACAAAGCCGTGATCCGCCGCGCCGAGATAGCCCGCGTCCGGTGAAGTGTGGCTGGCCAGCACCCGGTAGCGCCCTGAGCGTTTGACTTGGCGAATGCGCTGCAAGGTGGGGCTGATATTTTTGCTGAACCAAACGGGAGGAAGCGCATCAGGTGAGGCAGTGGACATGAAGACGCATTATGCCGCCCGCTGAGAGCCGGCAGCGCAGGCCTACGATTTTAGTACCTGCAATCTTGATCCCTGTAACTTTAATAAATGTCCGACTTCTTCACTCCGCTTATAATCGACTCCGCGTTTTTGAAGGCACCTCAAGTTCAGTTCTTTCTCCGCCTTCTTCCCTCAATCTTTTTTAAGGAGCCATTCTCCCATGCGAATCACTGCCGTTTTTGAAAATCTGGCCCAAGCCGAAGCCGCCCTTCAAGACCTCCACCAAGCGGGCGCGGGCGACGCCAAACTGACGCTGCTTGAGCACGCGGCCGCCGGGAGCCACTCCAGCGAAGCGTTCGGCGATATTTACGCCAGCGCCGAGAGCGGCCTGAGCACAGAAGAAGGCCGCAAGAAACCGTTCGGCAGCACCTATGAGGAAAGCGGCACGCCCACCGCTCAGCCCACCGAGTTCTCGGCAGAACTGCTCGACAAGGGCGGGGTGTTGGTAGCCGTGGAAACCGACCAAACCAGCCTCAGCGAAAACGAAGTGCAGACAATCTTGAATCATTACGCGGTGAGATAAAGCAACGGTAAGCTAGCAAAAGCGGCAAGACAACAGAATCAAAAACCCATGAAGGGGGTCAGTCTGGCCCTCTTTTTTTGGTTTTTGAAACGGTCTTCACTCGCTCGCCAGCGGGTTCGGCAGCGAGAGCTTTGAATGCAGCGTGGCAAGGTTGATCTCTGCAAACGGGTAAGAAGCGCTGCTCATCTACAGGCCTATAAAATTGCTGAATCCTTTATGCTGTCTTCTGAATTTAACGAACACAGCACGCTGGCCACTATCATCTAAACGTTAAGCGCCTTCTGACGGCTGAAGTTTTGGAGGGGGACATTCGGCGGCCTATTAAGCAAGGCGAGCGTTTACTTGCGCCAAAAGGAGTCCCGACTTTGTCTTTACCACTTTCTTCAGTGAGTCCGTTTCCCCAGCAGGCCCTCGCCTCCTCGCGCCAGATCGTGAGCTTGTTGTTCGGCCCGCCAAGTCGGCGCAGCTTCCACGTGCGCTACTGGGACGGCAGCCAGGAAGGCCCAGCCGGAAGCACGCCCGCGACGGTGACGCTGACTTCGCCGGCTTCGCTGAGGCGAATGCTGTGGCCGCCTTCGGATTTGGCGCTGGGCGAAGCGTTTATTTTCGGCGACTTCGATGTGGAAGGCAGCTTGGAGCACGTGCTGGCGCAGGCCGTGCAAATCGGCGATCAGCTGCTGCGGCCCGCCGTCGCGGCGCGGGTGGTGGCGGCGCTGCTGAGTTTGCCCGACACCAAGCGCCCCACTCCGAATCTGAACTTTGACGACACCAGCAAAACCCACTCCAAAGAGCGTGACGCCCACGCCATCCGTTATCACTACGACATCGGCAACGACTTTTACAAGCTGTGGCTCGACGAGCGCATGGTGTATTCCTGCGCTTACTTCAAAACCGAACACGACACGCTCGAACAAGCCCAGACCACCAAACTTGACCGCATCTGCAAAAAGCTGCGTCTTCAACCCGGCGAGCGCCTACTCGACATCGGCTGCGGCTGGGGCGGGCTGGCGATTTACGCCGCGCAGCATTACGGCGTCACCGTCACCGGGATTACGCTGAGTCCGTCGCAGGCCGAGGTGGCGCGGGAGCGGGCTGAGGCGGCGGGCGTGGGCGACAAAGTCAAGATCGAGATTCGGGATTACCGCGATTTATCCGCCTCCACGCGCTACGACAAAGTTGCCAGTATCGGCATGTTCGAGCATGTCGGGCGGGCCAAGATGCCGAAGTATTTCGCCCAGATCTACAAGCTGCTCCGGCCCGGCGGCTTGCTGCTCAATCACGGCATCGTCAAAGAAATTGCCCCCAACTTTATTCACTGGGGCTTTGGAACGGTCGAGCGCTATCTCAACGCCCACTCCTTTTTGCAAAACTACGTGTTTCCCGACGGCGAACTGCGGCGGCTGAGCGAAGTCAATTTGCGGGCCGAGCAAGCTGGTTTTGAAATCCGCGACGCCGAAAACATGCGCGAACACTACGCCCTGACCCTGCGCCAGTGGGTGATGCGCCTCGAAGACCACCACGCCGAGATTCTGGCGCGTGGCCTGGCCGACGAAGTGACGTACCGCATCTGGCGCTTGTATATGGCTGGAAGCGCTCAGTCATTCACGGCGGGCCGCATCGGCGTGGTGCAGACCCTGCTGGCCAAACCTCTGCCGAGCGGCGAGGTGAACTTGCCGCTCGGCAGAGCCGACATCGAGGCCTGAGCGCTCAGCTTTTCAGCGGCGCTCAGCTTTTCAGCGGCGCTCAGCTCTCCAGCATCTTCGCCCAGCTCGCTTTGTCTTCGCCCACTGACAGCACCTTGCCGCCGCGCACCAAAGGCAAGTTGAGCGCGGCGGGAAAGTCGGCCAGTTTGGAGAGCAACCCTTCTTCGGAAAGGCGCAGATAAGGCAAGCCGGAATCCTCGTAAGCTTTGCTTTCCTTATCCAGCACTCCATTGGAGCCGAATTTTTGCTGAAAACGCGCCAACTCGCCTTTGCTGATCGGCTTGGTGGCCAGATCCACGAAATGCACTTTGACGCGCCGCTCCTTGAAAAAGCGCTCGGCGGCGCGGGTGGCCGCCGACTTCTTGAGGCCGAACATTTGAACCGTTATCTCGGGCATGCTTTCAGTTTAAGGCGTGCCTGCTGAGCTGGGCAAAACGGTGCGGCCTACTTCAGTGTGTCGCTGAAATAGTTGAGCATGGCGCGGCGTCCATCTTTGCTGGAGTAGCTGTCATCGATTTTGCTGTCTTTGAGTAAGAAGCCGTGCGGCGCACCCTGGTACACCACCAGTTTGAAATTCTTGCCCGCCGCGTCCAGCTTCTTGGCGTATTCGTAGATGCTGGCCACCGGGCTGGGCTGATCTTTGCTGCCGTGCAAAATCAGCAGGGGGCGCTCAAGTTGCCCAATCAACTCGGCGGGCGTTTTGGGCTGAGTGGCCGTGCCTCCCATATCGGGGAAGCCGTACCACGCCACACCAGACTTAAACTGGGGCATCTGTGGCAAAAACAGCATGGTGTAGCGCCCGCCCGCACAGAAGCCGGTCAAGCCCACGCGGTTCATATCCACGTCGCTGCGGCCCGCCATGACCTTGAGGCCGTCTTCGATCAGCGCTTTCACGGTGTCGTCGCTTGGCTGCTTCTCGAAGGTCTGCCAGCCGAGGGCCAGCGTCACGTAACCCGCCGCCGCCATCTCGTCGGTCAGGTCTTTGTAACCCTGCTCCAAGCCGTTAAACGAATGAATCAGAATCACGGCGGGCTTTTTCTGCGTCCCCTCCGGTGCAGAAAGGTAGCTTTGATAAGCTTTGCCGCCGCTCATCACGTCTAGGTTTTGTCCGGCAGCTCCGGCCAGCGAAAAGGCGGTCAGGGCGAGAACGGCGGCGGAAATTTTGAGATTCAGCATCAGGGGAGGCCTCCACATTTACCGTAGAGGACGCCATGAAGGCAGGTTGTACGCCAGACGACGGTAGCCCATTCACAGGAAGTTAAGTCTCAGATGAAATCGGTGGAGACTTACGCTCCGTATTTCTGTAACTTCAGCGCGTTGGCCATCAAGAGGGGCATGATCTCGGTGCCTTTGCGGAGCGCCAGACTGCCCTTGAGCGATTCGTCTTCGGTGTAGCGCTGGGCCAAGTCTTTGCGCCCGTACTTGCTGCGAATCAGCAGCGGCACCGGATGCCACGAGTGGGTCGCCAACTTGCTGGGCGTGCTGTGATCGCCCACGATGCAAATCACGTCCGGCTCCAGCGCCAGCAACTCAGGCAAGAGCGCGTCGAACAACTCGATCTTTTTGACCTTGGCTTTGAAGTCGCCGTCTTCGCCGGTCGAGTCGGTCTTTTTGATGTGAAAATAAAAGAAATCGTACTCGCCCCAAGCTGTCTTAAGCGCTTCGACTTTACCGTTCAGCGCATCTTCCTCGCCCTTGACTTCCAGCACGTCCATGCCGACCAGCGAGGCCAGGCCCTTGTACATCGGATAGGAGGCGATGCAGGCGGCCCTCAGCTTGTAGATGTCGTCGAAGCTGGGAAAGTGCGGCACGTCCGAATAGCCCCGGAACAGCACCCCATTGACCTGCTGCTCGTCTTTGAGGGCGGCTTCGGCCTGCGTCACAAAGCTGTTGACCAGCGCCGCCGTCGTCTGACTGGCTTCATCGTGGGCCACGGCAATCATCGGCTGCACGCCGGTGTCCTGCGGGTCAACGTCGCTGAGGTTCGCGCCCAGCGACGTGCCCTGAGCGCGGAAGACCACCACGAAACGGTGTTCGCTCTCGGTATAGATTTCCACCGGAATGCCGTCAATATTCTGAATGACACCCTTGAGCTTGGCAACGATCTCGGCATTCTTCTCGTCGCTGGGGCGTCCGGCGCGGCGGTCTTTGATGATCCGGTCGCCCTCCAAGGTGGCGAAATTGCCGCGCACCGCCACGTCACCGGCACTGAGCTTGACGCCGATGCCCACCGCGCTGAGCGCTCCGCGCCCCACCACGAACTTCAGAGGATCGTAGCCGAACAAGCTCAGGTGGCCGGGGCCGGAGCCGGGGGTAATACCCGCGCCGACGAGTTCAACTTGGCCGAGTTGGGACTCACGCGCCAGCACGTCCATGTTGGGGGTCTTGGCAGCGGCCAACTCGGTGTCGCCGCCCGGGTCCATCGGCAAGCCGCCAATGCCGTCCAGCACCACCATCAAAATCTTTTCGTCGGTCTTCTTGGCCAGTTCACGAATGGTCTCGATCATGCCTGCCAGTTTACGCCGCGCTTGTCAGGAGGGCGTGGTGAGTTGTCTGGAAGGCGTTAATGCAGCAGCGTCATCCTCAGCACGCCGTAGACGGCCAGCACCGCGCCCAGCACCTGAATCCAGCGCTCGCCCTTGGCGTACCAGATGGCCAGGCCGCCCAGCGCCACGAACATCAGGCCGATCAAAATGCTGGCGACAGGATCGCCGTAGCGGCCCGCCGCCGCGTAAAGCCCGAAGCCGACCGCCAGCCCCAACATGCCCATCACGGGGCGCAACAAGTTCATGGCGCTGAGTCTAGCGGATCGGCCTTGGGCTCAGGAGCCAGCGCCAGCGGCAGGGCGTCGGCCAAGCGCCACACACCCAAATCAAATTGCGGCAAGCCAAGCTGGGGCCAGAGCCGGAGTGCCAGCGCTTCACCGCCCGCCACGCCTTCCAAGAGGCGGCCCACTTCGCGCCAGACGCCTACCCGGAAGGGAGCGAGGTGGGCTTCGGTCAGGGCAACTTGCAGCCAAGTCAGGGCCGTTCGGGCTCCGGCTGGGCCTTCCAGCAAGCCTGCGCGGGCTTCTAATGTCAGCAACTGAGCGTGCAGGCCCGGATCCGTGTCCGTCGTGCCGGAGGGCGCAACGCGGCGCAGCAGCGCGTGGGCGCGGTTGATTTCGCCCAGCGCCGCGCCGATCTGCTCACCGCGCAGCAGCGCTTCGGCCAGCGTGGCCCGCGCCTGAGCCTCGGCGTAAGGGTGGTCGGTCAGCTCAAGGGCCAGTTTGGCGAAGTTCAGCGCCGCCGCCGCGTCGGGCTCGCACAGCACCCGCGAAAGGCGCATGTCAAAGGCCAACACCTGCTCGCGGTCTGAGAGGCCATGCGCGGCGCTCAGGAGCGCGTCTAGGATCTGGCGAGCGCGGCGCAGGTCGGCGTTGTCCCCTTCAGGCCCAGGGCCACGAAACGGGTGCAGATACGGCAGCCCCAGCCCGCGTGACAAGTAAATCAGCGCCGCCCGGTACTCGGTACGGCGGGTGCGGTAAGCGGCCTCAGCCTGTCGGGCATTGGGTTCAGCCAGCAGCGCAAGCGCCCGCGCCGCTGCTCCCAGCGCTTCTGGCCACTGCCCCAGCGCCAAATGCAGCGGAATACTCTCGCTGACGAGGCGAGCTTGCAACACCGGGTCGGCCTGGTCAGCGGACGGCTGTACTGCTGTATACGGCTGCGTTGTGAGTGCCTGGGCTGTCAGTGCCTGTGCCGCTCGGCTACGCTCCAGCGCCGCGAGAACGTGACCGCTGCGCCGCAGGGCGGTGGCGGCGCGGGCCTCGGTGCGGGCGCGTTCTTGAGGAGACGCGCCGCCCAGTTGCAGGCGGGCGCTGGCGTCATTCAGGGCGCTCAAGGCGGCGGCCACTTGACCCAGCCGCAGGCGCAGATCGCCTTCCTGAGCGCGGGCGCGGGCAAACAGCAGCGGCGAAGTCGGCGGCACGCTCATCAAAAGGCTCAGGGCGTCGGCCCAGCGTCCGGCGTCTTTGGCAATCAACCCGCGCCACAGCGTCGCCCGCGCTCCGCTGGAGTCGGTGCGGGGGTCCTCCACAAAGGCGGTGGCGGCGCTGAGGTCGCCTTGCCAGCGCTTGAGGGCCGCCTCCACCAGCAGCGCGTCGGCCTGCGCTTCGGCGTGCCACGCGTCCAATGAGCTAGACCGGTCTAGCGCAGCCCGCACCTCCGGGTGGGCGAGCTGGGCGGCGGCGGCCTCAAACTGGCCCGCGTCCAGACTGCTCTCGGCCAGCTTGATTCTGGCCCACAGGCGCGGCCCGCTTTCCTCTGCTTCCAGCAAGGTAAACAGGGCGTCGCGGGCCTGCGGGTGGTCGTAGCGGCCCAGCGTGGCTTGATACGTCACCACCCAGCGGGCCACCGCTTGCCGGGCTGGTGGCGGAGCCGATTGCCGAACGCGGCTCCACAGCGGCGCAGCCAGGGCCGCCAAGTCGGGGTGACTTTCAAACCAAGCCCTCAGCGCGGGCCAGTCGCGCAGCTCGGTCAGCGCCCGCAGCTCCCACTCGGCCCACTCGGGGCGCAGGCGGGCAGCGGCGGCGAGGCGTTGCCACGTTTGGCGCAACACGGCGGGGTCTTGCTGGGCGCTGGTTTCAGCGAGCAAGCTGGGCGAGATGGGGCGCGGCTCGGCGGGGTTGACTTCATCGAGGAGCGTCCGCAGGTAGGGAGGCAAGCTCTCCAGCGGCTGACCCAGCGCCGCTTCCAGAATCGGGCGCGGGGCGCTGACGCCCACCGGGCCTTGCGCCACCTGCAAGGCGGCCAGCAAACGGGCGGCCTGCGGATCAGCCAGCAATTTGGCCGCCACCGGCTGCCCGCGCTTGGCACTCACCAGCAGCGTCAAGCGGTCGAGGTGCCGTCCGGTTTGGCGCACCAGCTCGTCTGCCCGCGCCGCGTCTACGCTGAGGGTGCTCATCAGGTAGCGGCGGGCTTCGGCGGAGCTGGGCTGAGCCAAATGAATCACCTCGGCCCGCAGATCGGGCGGTAGGTCGCTAGCCTCTTCAAGCGCCAGCAAAACCGCCAGCCCCTCGGGAGCGCGGCGCAGCAGGTGTTCGGCAGCCCACGCCGCGCTGCTGACCAGCTCGGCGTCGTGGCCTCTCAGTGGCAGACCCCCAAACTGACGGCCCCCCAACGGCCCGCTCCCACTGACCCGAATCAGCAGAGCGCCGCGCCCACCCGCCACGCACCCCTGCAAGAACTGCTGAGCGGCCCGCGCTTGCTGCTCGGCTTGCAGGGCGAACGGTAAATTGGGGTGGCCCCCGTCCCCACTCCCGAGCGCGGCGCTGATGTCCTCGCCCAGCAACAAACGGGTCAGGCGCAGCGCCGGAACTTGCCGCGACAACTCGCGCTCCAGATGCTCGATCAGCAAGGTTTTGCCGACGCCCGCTTTGCCCGCCACCATCAGCTTGGGCGTGCGGCCTGCCAAAATGCCGCTCAGGAAAGTGCGGTAAGCCCGCTTTTTGCTGCGGCCCAAAAGTTCGAGGTCGGCAGGCACGCTGGCGGGAAGTTGCAGCGGCGGAGCGCTCAGGCCCGCCTCGGCGTACAGCCTGCTGAGAATGGCGTAAAGCGCCTGCATATCGGCAGGCAGGCCCACATCCTTGTAAATGATGTTGCGAACCGCCGCTGGATTCGCTCCGCTTGCCCGCATGGCTTCTTCCAGCCAGCGCAGCGAACCGCGCACCCCACCCGCTCCGCGCTGAGCAGGCAGGTGAGGACGCAGCATGGAGAGCATCTCACGCCAGTTCACGGTAAAAGAGTTGTATCAAAGCTGAGTCAGGCCGCGCTGAGGAGCGGGTGTTCCTGCGCGGGGGGCAGCACTCCTCAGGCCATACTTTTCAGGTAGCGCTCGTCAAAGGCAGGTTCGTCAGGCAAGCGTCAAGCGGTTTGGTTATACTCGGTTCAGTTTCTTAACTTCAACTCATTGATGGCCCCTCGGAGGACTTCTTATGCCCAAACCCGTGCTCAACAAACGCCTGCTGACCACCCTCGCCGCCTTGCTGCTGGGCCAGACCCTCGCCGCCGGCTTACCTGACGCCCAGGCGCTCCTCGACCAAGGCAAGTGGCAAGACGCCGCCAGCACGGCGAGCAGCCTCAAAACCGCCGAGGGCTACGCGCTGGCCGCTCAGTCGTACACCCTCGGCGCGGCGCTGCTGCCCGACAACCAGAAAAAGGCCCAGTTTCAAAAAGCGCAAGACCTCGCCAAGCAGGCTATTAGTCTTGACGCCAAAAGCGCCAACGCCCACTTTGAGCTGGCCCGCGCCGATGGCCGATTGGCGCAGTACAGCGGCATTTTGCAGAGCTTGGGCCTGGCCGGTGAAGTCAAGCGCGAGCTGGACACTGCCATTGACCTGAATAAAAATTTGGCCGCAGCTTACGTGGCGCTGGGCTTATGGAACGCCGAGCTGACCGCCAAGGGCTTTATCGCCACCCGCGCCACTGGCGCTGACCGAAGCGAGATCGCTCCCAACTTCGAAAAAGCCATCGCGCTGGAACCCAACAACCCCAGCCACAAGATGGAATACGCCAACGCGCTGATTTTGCAAAACAACAAAACCGCCGCCGCTGCCCAACTTCAAAAGATGGTCGCCTTGCCCGCCGACACCTTCTGGGCAAAGCGCGATTTGGAAGCCAGCAAAGCTAAACTCGCCAGCTTGAGGTAAGCTCAATGCACAAAAAGCGGAGCGCGTCCGAATAGGAATGCGCCCCGCTTTTTGTGCATCAATGTCCTTGTGTACGCCACTGAATTCGTTCAGAGAGAAACATTACTGATGACTTACTGAGCCGTGTATTGAGGCGCGTCGCTGCCGGTCGACTGAGTCTCACTTTGGCTCTGGACAAGCGGCCAGCCCAGCGCTTGCCAGTGCACGCTCCTCGCCGCCGCGTAGCCAGCGCTGCCCAGCGCCAGCACGGCCAAAGCGGTGCGGATCAGCGCAGGCCAGCGGTGAACTTTGGCAAAGGCTCGCGCCGTGTGCTGAGGCGGCCCGAAGTCGCGCAGCGCCGCCGCCCAAGCTTCTTCGGTACTGGCTGTCTCACCGCTCAGGCTCAGCGAATGATCCAGCATCCGCTGAAACAAGTTGGCGTACAGCTCGGCGGCCACCACTGCCCGCGCCCGCCCCGGCAAATGCCGGGTGGCAGCGGCCAAGTAGGCTTGCACAGCGGCAGGCATTTCTGATTCACTCGCCGCAGCCTTTACCACAACGCCCGCAGCGCTTGATCAAAAATCTGGTAGGCGTCGCGGCGGCGCTTGAGCTCGGCTGCTCCAGTGGGGGTCAGGGTGTAGTAGCGCACCTGCGGGCCACCTCTGGGCGGGGCTTTTTCCTCAGCCAGCACCCAACCTTGTTTTTCCAGGCGGTGCAGAGCGGGGTACAGACTTCCGGCATTGAGTGTCAAATACCCGTCCGTGCGGGCGTCCACTTCTTTGCCGATTTCCAGGCCGTAGCGCTCGCCGCCCTCCAGCACGCTCAGCACGATCAAGTCTAAATTGCCCTTGAACAAATTGGCTTCCATGTACGCAGTTTATCAGACACTGATAAAGAGAGTACGGAAAGTGATTTGTCGCAGTTTGGGCAAAGAAAAAGGCCCACAACAGGGCCAAGAGGTTTTTTGCGCTGATTACTGCTGAGCCAGCGGGAATTGAAGCTGCACTTGCTTGTCTTTTTCGTATTGGCAACCAAACGGCACGGTTTGCGAGGCGAATCCTTCACGGCTCACCTTGACCTGACTGACCATCGACCAACCCGGAATGCGCGGCGGGAGGGCGGTGGAGTTGGCGGGAGGGCGCTGTGAGATGCCTTCGTTGACGCTGCTCACAATATCGCGGGCGTTATAGGACGCGCCAAGTGGAGCGCCACCCGGCTGCTTGGCAAACTCGCCCAACTGATCGGCCAGCTTATCTTTGCACTGCTCAATGAACTTGTATTTGCTCAGGCCGTTGGCCTCGGCGTTGCTGTAAAGCGGGTTGCTGCGAACGGCCCAGACGGTCATGAAGCCGAGCAGTGCCACACTCAGGAGGAGAGCGACCCACAGCAGCACTTTCCCAGTGGTGCCGCGTCCGCCCTTGTTGTTTTGGTTGGAACTTGGATAAGAATTCATCTTGTCTTTCAGCATAGCGCGGCGGCTGGAGGCAAATCGTCTGCCTGACCAAAATTTTTAAGGCCGTACCGAGACCTTGCGTTGGACGGCTCTCTGCAACTTCTCAATTCTCCTGCCACTTTGCGTTTGGTGGATACGCCCGAGGCGCTGGCCGACGCCGAAGCCGTAGGCATCCCCACCGTCTTGGTTTACCATGTCGGCAAGGTAGACGATCTGAGCAAGATTCCACTCACGCCAGTCAAGATCAGCGGCCTGAACGTGGTGAGGAAGTAGACTCAGATTCACTTGCCTCCCTCGACTGGCGTGATGGCCCAGCGGGCGATCCAGCCGTAGCGCCAGCCACTCAAGCGGTCAGGCACGCGCCCGTAGACGAAGGTCATTTTTTGAGCCACCCGCGTGTGGCCGTCGTACATCGGTACAGCTTGGGGAGTAATTCCACTGGCAGCCACGAACGCGCTGCCCACCGGCAAAGTATCGGTGGCCACGCCGCCGGAGCCGGGCAAGCTGTAAAGGAAGTTCACCACGCCCTGACCGCTCGGAGTAGGCCGCGACAGGTAATCGCCGACGTTCTGATGGCTATTCGGCCCCAACGGCGCGCTGGGTGTCACCTTGAATTCGGCGTACTGGCTTCTGATTTTGGCACTGCCGCCCGTGATGGTGTAGCGCTTCAGTAGGCCGGGGGGCGACGTGGGCGCGGCCACCTGCGGCATGGCGGCGGGCATGTTGCCCTGCGGCGCGACACTGCTCAGCGGCAACCAGCCGGACACCACGTAAGCGCTCCCTGCCGCGTCTCCTTCTTGCAGGCGGACGCCGAGGGCGAACACGTAGGAAGCGGTGACGCCGTTGACGCGAATCAACTTGCGCTGACCGTAGTTGATCGAGATGCCCTGAGAACTGGCCGTGCCAATGACGCCGCCCAGCCCGTCCACGAGTGGAGCCGGCCCCAGCAGCGGAAAGGCGCAGCCGCCTGTCAGCGGATTCTTGAGCCGGTTGACGCCGCCGCAGCTTTTGCCCTTCGGCGGACTGGGATTGGGCAGCTTGCAGGTATAGGCCGAGCCTCGGCACTCAGCAACCTTGTCCGGCGTTGCCCATGCAGCAGCCGCGCCAACACTCAGCAGCGCCACCAAACTTGGAAACAGCACCTTTCGCTTCACACTTCAGGGTAACGCCAGCAGATAAACGTGAGGGCAGGCTCAGACCTCCGGCAAATACCCCGCCACTTGGTTCATCAGGTCGCGGGCCGTCAAGTCCATCCGAATCGGCGTGACGCTGATAAAGCCGTCTTCCACCGCGCCGAAGTCGGTGTCGCCCGCATACTCGGCGCGGGGCTTGCCCGATACCCAGTGGTAATCACGGCCCTCGGGGTCTTGGCGCGTCACCAGCGTGTCTTCGTAGCGGTGATCGGAGAGGCGGGTCACGCGGACGCCCTTGATGACCGGCGGAATGTTGACATTGAGGAAGGTGCGCGGCGGCAGGCCTTCCCTGAGCACCCGCTCCACCAACTTGGCGGCGTAGTCGGCCCCCGCCGCGAAGTCGTACTCTCCCCCGTTGCTGATCTGGCTCAGGGCAATAGACGGCACGCCCAGCGACACGCCTTCAATCGCCGCCGCCACCGTGCCGGAATGGGTCAAATCGTCGCCCATGTTGGCCCCCAGGTTGATGCCGCTGACCACCATATCGGGGCGGCCCAGCAAGTTTGCGCCCAGCACCACGCAGTCGGCGGGCGTGCCGTCGACTCGGTAAGCCGGAATGTCGCCGAAACCCGCCGCTCTGGTGTGTTTGAAGCGCAGCGGGCGGCGAAAGGTGATGCCGTGCCCGACACCGCTCTGCTCCACGTCGGGGGCGACCACCACGACGTCAGCGATGCGGGCAATGGCAAGGGCCAGCGCCTTGATGCCGGGCGAGAAGATGCCGTCGTCGTTGGCCACCAGAACGCGCTTGCGGGCGGGGTGCGGCGAGGTGCTGGCAGAGGTGTTGTCAGAAGTCATAGCCGTCAGGTTAGCGCGGTGAGGTCAGGGGAATGGGAAGGAAGTGACGAGCCTGCCAACTTCACGCCGTCCACTCCCGCATACACAGCACCAGCCGGTAGCCATCCGGGTCAGCCAACGTCACCCCCCACTGATCCCAGTACGGATTGAGCGCCGCCACCCGCACGCCGCCGCAGGCTTCCAGGTGTTTGACGGTGCTTTCCGGGACCACTTCGCCCAGATACAACACCAGCAAATCGTCGGCGCTGGGCGTGGGTACGGTCCGGTGCAGGGCCGAGTGGGTCAGCTCCAGGTGCCAGGTCGCTCCCGGCAGGCCCAGCATCAGCAGCGAGAACTCGGTGTCAGCGGTGGCCGTGTGTTGGTGCAGCACCTCCAGGCCCAAGCCCCGCCCATAAAAGCGCTCGGCGGCGGCCAGATCGAGGCTGGGCCGCGCCAGACGAATCCGGGTCTGCGCCGTGAGGGAAAGCACCGCTTACTTCTGCGGCTCGATGGTGACTTTGCCGGTGGTCTTGCGGTCCAGGATGTCCTGAAACGCCTGCGCCGACTGCTCAAGCGGGTAACGCGGGCCGACTTGTGGGCGCAGCTTGCCCGCCGCCACCAGCGGATTAAAGAAGGCCAGCGCGTCCCTGACCATGCTCGGGTCGCCCATCATCGGGGTGAGCCACACGCCGGTCACGCTCAGGTTTTTCTTCATCAGGGCAGCGGGATTGATGGTGGCCTGCTCACCGCTAGCCGCGCCCACGATCATCAGGCGGCCCATGTTGGCCAGCATCTTCAGGCTTTTGGCGACCATCTCGCCGCCGGTGATTTCCACCAGAATGTTGACGCCGCCGCTGCCCGCCGCTTCCTTGACCGCCTCCACGATGTCCTCGCGCTCGGAATTAAGGGTCGTCTGCGCTCCCAAGTCGGCGGCTATTTTCAGCTTGGCGTCGGTGCTGGCCAGCGCAATGATGTTGAGTTCAAGCGCTTTGGCAACCTGAATCAGCGCTGTGCCGAGTGCGCCCGCCGCGCCCTGAATCAGCACCGTTTCGCCTTTTTGGGCGCGGCCCAAAGTGATCAGGGTGATGAAGGCGGTGTAATAGCTCACCGGAAAAGCGGCGGCTTCGGCGGCGTCCAGACCGTCCGGCACCGGAATGATGCCGCGCAGAGGAACGATGGCGTATTCCTGCAAAGCCCCTTGCCCAGTCAGCGCGGCGACTTGCTGGCCCACTTCAAAGCCGGTGACGCCCTCGCCCAGCGCGTCAATGGTTCCGGCAAACTCGCCGCCGGGAATCAGTGGCAGCTTGGTGGGCGTCAGATACTGACCCTTGACAGCCAGTACGTCGGCAAAGTTTATGCCCGCCGCCTGCACTTTGAGGCGCACTTGGCCCGCACGTGGTTCGGGCTTGGCAACTTCACGCAGCTGCATCACGTCGGGGTTGCCGGTTTGTTCTACCCAGATTTGGCGCATGGTCTCGGAATTGGTCATGGCTCTACTTTAAGCGCCTGCTGATCGCCCGGATGAAGGAGAGAGCACGTTGTACAGTAAGCGCCGTGTTCGCCTCGGAGTTGCAACAAACGGTGAGTGGCGGCGGTTGACCTGCTCGCCTGCGCGTGAAACCATGAGCGGGCCAAGTCAACCTATCAGACACGTTGAGCGTTTCAGCCCTCTTCACCCACACCGCACCCCGGAGGTAGCACCGTGAGCATCGTAGACCAGATTCGCCAGGGCAACGTTCTCGTTTTGACCATCAACAATCCGCCCGTCAACGCCTTCTCGCCGGGCGTGCCGGAAGGCCTTCACGCTGGTCTGGACGCCGCCGAGCAGGATCAGGCCATCAAGTCGGTGGTCATCATCGGCGGTGGGCGCACCTTCATCGCCGGGGCCGACATCAAGACCTTCGACCTGCCCCGCGAACAGTCGCCCGATCTGCGCGGTTTCATCGTGCGGCTGGACGCCTTTGCCAAGCCGACGGTGGCCGCCATTCACGGCACGGCCCTCGGCGGCGGCCTGGAAGTGGCGCTGGCCTGCACCTACCGGGTGGCCGTCAAGGACGCCATGCTGGGCCTGCCAGAAGTCAAACTCGGCGTGCTGCCGGGCGCGGGCGGCACCCAGCGTTTGCCGCGTGTGGTCGGCGCTCAGAAGGCGCTGGAGA
Source organism: Deinococcus detaillensis (assembly GCF_007280555.1). Classification (NCBI taxonomy): domain Bacteria; kingdom Thermotogati; phylum Deinococcota; class Deinococci; order Deinococcales; family Deinococcaceae; genus Deinococcus; species Deinococcus detaillensis. The sequence continues at coordinate 48,519 of NZ_VKDB01000023.1, forward strand.
TGATGCTGTCGGGCAACCCGATTAAAGCCAGCGAGGCGGCTGGGCTGGGACTGGTCGACGAAATTGTAGACGGCGATCTGCTGACGGGTGCGGTGAAGTTTGCCGAGGCGCACGCTGACGCCCGCCCGCTGCCGCGCATCAGCGAGAAGACCGCCGAGGGCAGCCCTGAAGTCTTTGCCGCCGCCCGAGAAGGCATCAAGAAGACCCACCGGGGTCAGCTCGCGCCCAGTTTCATTATCGACCTGGCCGAAAAGGCCACCACCACGCCGTTTCAGGAAGGCTGGGACGCCGAGGCCAGTTTATTCATGCAGGCCAAGGACTCGCCGCAATCGCGTGGGCTGCGCCACATCTTCTTCGCCGAGCGCGAGGCGGGCAAGATCGCGGGCCTCGGCAAGGACACGCCGCAAAGCGAGATCAAGTCGGTGGGCATCATTGGCGCGGGTACGATGGGCGGCGGCATCGCCATGAACTTCCTGAATGCGGGCATGCCGGTGATGATCGTGGAAACCGCGCAGGACGCCCTGGACCGGGGCCTGGCGACCATTCGCAAGAACTACGAGAACACCGCCAAGAAAGGCCGCATGACCCAGGATGACGTCGAGAAGCGGATGGGTCTGCTGACGCCCACCCTGGACATGGCTGACCTCAAAGACGCTGACATCATCATCGAAGCGGTGTTTGAGAACATGGACGTTAAGAAGGACATCTTCACCAAGCTGGACGGCATTGCCAAGCCCGGCGCGATTCTGGCGTCCAACACGTCAACCTTGGACGTGAACGAGATCGCCAGCGTCACCAAGCGCCCCGAAAGTGTGATCGGATTGCACTTTTTCAGCCCTGCCAACGTGATGAAATTGCTGGAGATCGTGCGGGCCGACAAGACCTCGGCTTCGGTGCTGGCGACCAGCATGGCGCTGGCCAAGAAGATCAAGAAAGTCGGCGTGGTGGTGGGCGTCTGTGACGGCTTCGTCGGCAACCGGATGATTCACCGCTACAGCGACGAAGCCCGGCAACTGGTGGAAGCGGGCGCGGCCCCGCAGGACGTGGACGCCGCCATGAACGGGCTGGGACTCCCGATGGGGCCATTCCAGATGGGCGATATGGCCGGGCTGGACATCGGTTACGCCATTCGCCAGCATCAGGCCAAGGTCGCGGGTAAGCCCAAACCGGACGGCTGGCTCGACCGGATCGTGGAAAAGGGCCGCAAGGGTCAGAAAACGGCGGCGGGCATCTACGATTACGGCGAAGACCGCAAGCCCAAGCCGAATGCCGAAGTCACGCAGCTTCTCTCCAACTACCGCGCCGAGCAGGGTATTACGCCCCGTGAAGTCGGTCAGGAAGAGGCCGCCAAACGCCTGACCTACAGTCTCGTCAATGAAGGCGCGAAGATTCTGGAAGAAGGCATTGCCCAGCGGGCCGGTGACATCGACGTGATCTACATCTACGGTTACGGCTTCCCGGCCTACCGGGGCGGCCCGATGCAGTACGCCGACGAGCAAGGCCTGAAGAATGTGGTGGCCGATCTGGAGCAGTACGGCCAGACGCCCGCGCCTTTGCTGAAGCAATTGGCCGATGCGGGGGGAACGTTTGCGGGGTGGGACAAGGGGGCGGGGCGGGGGTGAGTGCAAAAATATCGGTAGCCATCGCTCGGCGGTCAGTCGCTTGACCCATCCCTTTTATTGGGAACACTCGCTGGAAGTGCTGCGGGTGTCCGGGTCGCTGGATGCTCAACTTCAAGTCAAATTCACTGCTCAAGCCTTATGACCATCCAAGTTCGAGTCCTCAACCCCAACGAGGCCCATATTCTCAATCATCTCGCCCCAGACGTGTTTGACAATCCACCTGACCCGCGCTGGACGGCAGAGTTTTTCGCGGATGCCCGGCACCATCTGGCCGCCGCGCTGGACGGGGAAACGGTGGTGGGCATGGCGTCTGGCGTCCACTATGTCCACCCCGACAAGCCGCCGGAACTGTTCATCAACGAGGTGGGCGTGTCGGACGCTTATCAGGGGCAAGGGCTGGGGCGGCGGCTGATGGACACGTTGCTAGAGCACGCCCGCACGCTGGGCTGCGTGGCAGCCTGGACGCTGACCGAGCCGGACAATGTGGCCGCCCGCCGCCTGTATTCGGCAGTGGGCGGCGAGGAAGACACCTGCCAGATTTCCGTTTTCCCGCTCGGCCAGGAGAATGCTTAGGTGCTCAACGTTGCCTTCCTCACCGACGCGCCGCGAGTGGCGGGCAGCGAAGTGTGGCTGCTCAGCGTGCTACCGCATCTGCCAGCGCTGGGCATTGCTCCGGCGGTGTTTGTGCCGGTGGGAGTGGCCTTGGACACCTTCGCTGAGCGGCTGACGGCGGCGGGCCTCCCTGTGACCCGCTTCGAGCGGCTCGCTGAATTGCCCGTCCTGACCCGCGACTTCGACCTGCGAGTGATGCACGCCTGGGGGCTGCTCACCTACGCCCACCTCTTCCCGCAGCTGGCCGAGCCGCGCTGGGTGGTCATTCATGACCAGCTGGAGTTCTTTTATCCGCTGGGCCTGCGGGCCTTTTACCGGCTGGGCTTTCGGCTGACCAAAGGCTGGGGCATGCGCTCTGCCAGCGGCGTGCTGACCGTCTCGCAGTGGGCCGACGACTGGCTGCGCCGCTTCAAGCTTCCCGCCTCCGGTTTTGTAAAGAATGGGGTGGAAGTGGAGCGGTTCCAGCCTGCCACACAGCAGGAACGCGCCGCCCTCCGCGCCGAGTTGGGCTTTACCCGCTTCACGGTGCTGGTGCCGGGCCGCTTCGTGCTGGAAAAAAACCAGTGGGCGGCGCTGCGCTCGGCCCGGCACGCCCGCGACCTTGATTTCGTGTTCGTGGGCGATATGGACTCACTGCTGGGCAAGCTGGCCGTGCAGTTCAAACGGCTGGCCCGTCTCAGCAACGTCCGCTTTCTGGGCCGCCGCCATGACATGCCTGCCCTCTACCGCGCCGCCGACGCGCTGCTCCAGCCCACGCTGGCCGAAAACCAGTCGCTGGTGACTTTGGAGGCGATGGCTTCCGGCCTGCCGATCATCACCACGCCGATTCCCGCACAGGCCGAACTCGTCGAGGACGGCGTGTCGGGTCTGCTGGTACCGCCTGCCCCGCACCTGCTGGCGCTGGCGTTGCTCCGCCTGTCGGCGAGTCCCGAACGTGCCCGCCAGATGGGGGCGGCGGCGCGGGCGCGGGTGCTGGCCGCGCACACGCCCCAGCACACAGCAGCGGGGCTGGCCCGACTTTTACTTTCTGCCGCTTCTCCCGTCTCAACGCAAGCCAATGCATCCAAGCCCTCTCAACCAAAGGAGTTCCACCATGCCTGAAGCTGTCATTGTTTCCACCGCCCGCACCCCCATCGGCAAGGCCTACCGGGGCTACCTCAACGACACCCACGGCTCCGACATGGGCGCACATGCCGTCAGCCACGCCGTAAAACGGGCGGGCGTTGATCCGTCTGAGATCGAAGACGTGATCATGGGCGCGGGCAACCCCGAAGGCGCGACCGGCAGCAACATTGCCCGCCAGATCGCGCTGCGGGCCGGATTCCCGGTCAGCGTGTCGGGTGTGACCGTCAACCGGTTTTGCTCCAGCGGCCTCAACGCCATCGCTATAGCCGCCAACAGCGTCATGGCCGGGCAGGGCGACATCATCGTGGCGGGTGGGCTGGAGAGCATCAGCCTGACCCAGAACGAGCATTCCAACAAGTTCCGGCTGCGCGGCGAGTGGCTGATGGAACACAAGCCCGCCATCTACATGTCGATGCTGGAAACGGCGGAAAATGTCTCGAAGCGCTACGGCATTTCGCGTGACGCGCAGGACGAGTACGCCTTGAGAAGCCAGCAGCGCACCGCCGCCGCCCAGCAGGCGGGCAAGTTCGACGACGAGATCGTGCCGTACACCGCCAGCATGAAGGTGCAGGACAAGGCCACCGGCGAGATTTCCGATAAAGAAGTGACGCTCAAGCTCGACGAGGGCAACCGCCCCGATACCACGCTGGAAGGGTTGCAAAAGCTCAAGCCGGTCTTCGAGGGCGGCGTCATCACGGCGGGCAACGCCTCGCAGCTCAGCGACGGCGCGTCGGCCTGCGTGGTCATGAGCGCTGACCTCGCCCGTGAGCGTGGCCTCGCGCCCCTCGGCCTGTTCAAAGGCTTCGCCGTTCACGGCTGCGAACCCGACGAGATGGGCATCGGGCCGGTCTTCGCGGTGCCGCGTCTGCTCAAGCGCCACGGTCTGACCGTGGACGACATCGATTTGTGGGAACTCAATGAGGCGTTCGCGGTGCAGGCGCTCTACTGCCGCGACAAGTTGGGCATCGACCCCGAAAAGTACAACGTCAACGGCGGCAGCATTTCTATCGGCCACCCTTACGGCATGAGCGGCGCACGCCTCACCGGACACGCCCTCTTGGAAGGCAAACGCCGGGGCGCGAAGCATGTGGTCGTGACCATGTGCGTCGGCGGCGGCATGGGCGCAGCGGGGTTGTTCGAGGTGTTGTAAGGTGGATGGTATCTGATTAGCGGCTTGTAGAAGGTCAGCAGCGCAAGGACATCAAGACGTCGACGGGATCCTGACCCCGCAGACGGGCGGTTTCCACGGTGGA